>NZ_JAIUJZ010000067.1:0-40875 GCF_020176775.1 Saccharopolyspora sp. 6M | reverse complement strand
CGGCCCCCCCCCGGGGGGGGGCCCCCCCCCCCCCCGCCCCCCCCGCGCGGCGGGGGGGGGGGGGCCCCCCCCCCCCCCCCCCCCCCCCCCCCCCCCCCCCCCCGCGGTGCTAGGCCAGCGCGTCCCGCAGGGCGCGGGCGCTCTGCTGGGTGGACCCCTTGCGGGCGGCGACCTCCGCGACGGCCGGGATCTCGCCCGTGGCGCCGCAGCGCGCGGCGCATTCGGTGGCGAGCGCGAGCAGGCGTGCCGAATCGCGGGGGATGTCGCCGCCGAGCAGGCCGGGCAGCGCCGCGGCGAGCACGCACCAGGTGGTGCGGTAGGCACCGGTGTCGGCCGCGGCCTGGAGCGTGGCGTGCACGTCGCTCACCTTCATCCTGCCCCCGCTCAACATCGCCCCGAGCTGCTCGCCGAGCAGCCCGGTGTCCAGCTGCCCGCGGGCGGCCAGCACCAGGAACGAGTCGAGCACGAGGTCGCGCAGGGCAGGACGGCAGCTGCCGATCTCCCCGGCCAGCAGGCGGTGCACGGCGAAGCCCGCCGGGCCGCCCGCGGCGGCGAGGTGCGGCAGGAACCGCTCGTTGCCCCACCCCCGCACGAACGCGGTGTTGATGTCGCGGGCCACGACCTCGTCGCGGTGGTGCGGCAGCTGTGCGAGCCAGAAGGGGTCCAGCCCGCAGCGCACCCGCTCCCGCTGCGCGTCGCCGACCAGGTCTGCGGCCGCGGGCGGCAGCGGCAGCTCGATCCCCGGGCCGGGGTGCGCCGGGCGGCACAACGCGTCGCGGTGCGCGGCCGGTTCCGCCCAGCCGGCGGGGGTGGAGTCCTGGTGCGGCAGGCCGCCGCCGCGCAGCCACCGCGCGAGCCGCCGCCCCGGTTCGGAGCGCAACGCCTCGGCGGTGCGCACGACCCGCTCGCCGGGGGCCGGGTCGACCCGCAGCAGCGCTTGGGCGAAGTCGTGCTCGGCCGCCACCACCCCGAGCTCCTCGAACGCCGCGATCCGCTCCACCAGCACGTCCGCGTCGAGGGCGCCCGTGGACCACGTGGGCGTGGCGAGCAGGAACGGCTGCGAGCCGGACTCGACGATGCGCAGCACCTCCAGCATCCGCGCGTCCAACATGGACTCCGGCGGGGACAGCACGGCCTCGTCCCTCCGGTACCGGTTCCAGATCGCACCGGTGAGGGCGAACTCCCGCGGCTCGTCACCGCGCAGCGTCCGCACGACGTCGAACAGGTACGGCCCCTGCCCGAAGAGCCCACGCGGTTCCTTGCGGGCGACCGGGCGCAGCGCCTCGGTGAGTCCGGCCCGGTCGAGGGCGGCGTGGCGGACCACGCCGTCGAGGGCGCGCTCGAAACCGATCGGTTCCCAGTCGTCGGCGATGGCCACCGCCACCTCCTGCGCGACTTCGACCACCGTCTCGATCGGTCCCGGTACCGGTTCCGGTCGCGGGGCGGGCGGAAGCGCCTCGACGCAGGTGCCGCCCGCTTCCTCGCTGCCGAGGACTTCCGCGGCACGCGGTGCGAGGCTCGCGTGCAGCCGCGCGGCCGAGGTGCGCAGCCGGGGCAGCACGTCGTCCCCCGCGGACCGCAGGTGCCGGGCGATCACGTGGAGCGCGCGCTCCTGCAGCACCACGTCCCGGTTGTCGAAGGCGAGCGCGGCGTCGAGCACCACGCGGTGCGCGCGGGCGGGATCGCCCTTCGCCAGCCGGTCGAGCCAGGACAGCTGGGTGCGGACCAGCTTCTTCTCCTCCCGCAGCAGGATCCGCGCGGACGCGTCGGAGACGAGCTCCGGTTCCAGCGGTTCCACCCGGTCGACCTCGACCAGCTGTTCCTGGGCGAGCGCGGCCACCGGCAACGACTTGTCCAGCAACGCGAGGTGGTCCCGGACGTACCGGACGTTGTCCGCGGGATCGGCGAGCAGCACGCGCAGGTAGTCCCGCGTCGGCTCGGTGGTCTTCCGGGTGCCGTCCTGGTGCAGGCGGGTCAGCTGGGCCTCGACGATCGCGGCGAGGTCGTCGGCCAGTTCGGCCCGCTCCTCCCGGGTGGGGGCGAGCAGCTCCCACTCCTGCGCGTGGCCGAAGGGAACCTCGCCGTCCTGCCGCACCTCCGCCACGACCCGCCGCAGCAGCGCCCGCCGCTCCAGCAGTCCGTCCTCGGCGAGCTGGACGAACGGCAGCAGCCAGGACCGCACCGGCACTCCGGGCCGTTCCAGGGCCAGGGGCAGGAACACCGGGGTGAGCGGGTCCGCGCGCAGCCGCTCGACGTCCGCCGGGTCGAAGCGGGAGCTGCCGACGTGCCGGTAGTGCCCGAAGTGGTTGAACAGCCACGCGCGGAGGAACACGTCGCGGTCCGGCATCGGCGCCCCGGTTCCGCGGGCGATGTGCTCGACGAGCCGGAAACAGCACGAGTACCCCTCGTCGGGCACGGCGTCCCGGATCCGTGCCACCAGTTCGATCCGCCAGGCGACCGGGTGCACGTCGACGGCACCGCTGAGCTGCCCGCTCCGGTCGGTTGCGGTGCCGCGGAACCTGATGAGCTGCTCCGCGGCCTCCGCCGGGCTGATCGCGCAGCCCAGCGTCGCCGCGAGCCAGGCCCACTCCTGCGCGAACGTCCACTCGTCCGACCGCGCGCGTCGCGCCGCGAACAGCCGTTCGCCGCATTCGGCGTCGCGCTCCTCGGGCGGCAGCCCGGGCAGGGCCTCGATCACCCCGTCGCAGTCGGCCGCCTCCACCAGTTCGAGCAACGTCACTTCGCGACCTCCTGGAACATGCGGGTGGCGAGCACGTGCGCGCACGGCCCCCGTCCGCCGCGGTACCTCGCCCACCACGGGCAGGTGCAGCTCAGCGCCCCCGCTCCGTCCGCTCGGACCAGCTGGGCCCGGGCGGGCGTGCCCACCTGGAAGATCTCGCGGTCGCGCCGGACCAAGCCCTCGGCGATCAGCGCCCGCGCCCGCCGCAGCCGGGGGTTGCGGGTCTCGACGGCACCCGCCGAGAACGGCAGGCAGCGGTGGAAGTACGCCTGCTCGGCGAGGTCGTAGCCGACCTGCCCGGAGGTGCCGAGCACGGTCAGCGCGGCGCGCACCCGTTCCGGCGGCAGGTCCGCCTGCCGGGCCAGTTCGGGCACGTCGATCGTCGGCTCCCACGCCAGCAGCGCGGAGATCAGGTCGGCGTCGGCCTCGGCGCTGCCCGTCGCGAGATCGTCGAGCACGCCGCCTTCGCCGGAGAACCCGCGCCCGGGTTCCGGCGAGAGCATCAGGGTGAGCCGCAGGTGCGGCAGCTCCACCTCCCAGGCCACCGCGGTGCTCTCCTCGGCCGCCGGGGAGTACGCGCGCAACGCGACGGCGTGCGGCAGCACGTGCCGCACCGCGTGCAACCGCTCCGGACCGGGCAGCGGGATCGCGCCCGGCGCCGGCCGGGTGACGGGCCGCAGCGCGCCGCCCACCGGCAGCACCCACCGCGTGCCGCGGACGCCGGCGGACGGGTTCGGCCGGGGCAGCATCCGCAGCAGGGCCGCCGCTTCCGCCGCGGGCACCTCGGCACGCAGCTCGAAACCCGCGCCGAGCACCTGGGCTTCGGCGAAACCGCGCAACCAGCGCTCGGGCAGCGGGACCCGCTTCTCCACGAACCGGCCGTCGAAGGTGCGCACCGCCAGCTCGTCCGGGCCGATCGCCAGGTGCAGCGGGTCCAGACCGCCGAGCGTGGCGAGCGCCCGCTGCAACGGCGGGTTGACGTCGACGTTCGTGGTGCCGTGCCCGATCTCGTCGCCGTCGAGCCCCGGAGCCAGCACGTCGAGGCGCGCGTACACGCCGCCGCAGCCGGAGAAGGACTCCACCCGCAACCGGTCCCCGTTCGCGGTCACCACCGGGTCCCGGGACCGCGCGGCGTCCTGCCGGACGTAGCGGGCCTGCGCCACCTCCGCGACCGCCAGCACGCCTGCCGCGGCGGCGAGCGGCGCCGTCAGGAAACCGCGGAAGAACACCGGGTTGGCGACGTCCCCGCTCGGCGTGGAACCGCCGGAGGTCTCCAGCGCGAGCGCCCGGCCGGAACCGGATCCGCGCACGGCCGACGGCCGCACGTAGGAATACGTCTGGACTGCTGTCATGCGCGAACCCTACGAAGGGTCTACGACGATTCCCCCGCGGAACGCAGAACCGTGACCGACGCCTTCGAACGAGCATCCGCGCTGCTCGAACCGCAGGTCGAACGGGTGCGCACCAGTTCGTGTGCCGACGATTCCGGCGAAAGTCGCGGTGGCGCTGAGCCGATCAGCGCAATGCGCGATCGTCCCGTTCCGACCGCCCGGCATGCGGTCCTCCCGCGAATCGGCACGATCGGGCACGGGCATTTCCCCTTCGCCCGCCGAGAACGTTCTGCCCCGGTGATCCACCCGGGCGCTGATCCGCGGGAGGAACCGGAGCGGGCGGTGCTCGCGGCGC
This sequence comes from Saccharopolyspora sp. 6M, assembly GCF_020176775.1. NCBI lineage: Bacteria > Bacillati > Actinomycetota > Actinomycetes > Pseudonocardiales > Pseudonocardiaceae > Saccharopolyspora > Saccharopolyspora sp. 6M. The sequence goes on along the minus strand of NZ_JAIUJZ010000067.1, from coordinate 36,449 downwards.
CGGGGCGCCGGACGGCCGAGGGGGCGGGGTTTGCCCGCCCTGGTGGGCGGGGCACCCGCACGGTGAGGCCAGGCCTCGGGGGGAAGACCGCCCGAGGTGCTCGCCGGGGAGGCGGACGGGCTCCGGCCCGCACCGCGAGGAGGCACGAGCGGCGTCCGCAGCCCGCGACGGTGTCGGCGAGCCTGGTCCTCCACCGGAGATCCGCGCGGGGGAAAGAGGAACCGCCATGGCGCACTCGTACGACTCGCACGACGTGGAACGGCAGACCGACCCGCGGCAGGTGCGGCAGACCGGCACCTCGGAGGCCGAGGCGCAGCACCCCGGGGCGAGCCAGGTCGACCCGCGGCAGACCGACACCGGGCAGCAGCCCGAGCAGGGAACTTCGTGGACGACGGGCGCCCCCACCGAGATGCCCAGGGCCAAGACCAGTCCGATGGCCGTGTTCGGCCTCGTGCTCGGGTTGCTGGCCCTGCTCTGCGGGCTGACCGGAGTGCTGGCGCCGCTGGCGATCGTGTTCGGGATCGTCGGCATCGTGCTCGGCATCCTCGGGCGCAAGGACGGCATGCAGCGCGAGCGCACCGGCAAGGGCGTGGCCACCGCGGGGCTCATCATGGCCATCATCGGACTGGTCCTGGGCGTGCTGGCCGGGATCGCGTTCGTGCTGGGCGCGATGAACCCGGACCTGTTCATCCCGGCGCAGCAGCAGGTCGGTGACCTGATGACGCAGGTGCCGCGCTGATCCGCGGGGCGGGCTCCCCGGGCCACCGGGGAGAATCCCGCGGGTGGCGTGCGATCTGACGTTGTCGGTGCTGGACACCTCGCCGATCGTCGAGGGTTCTTCGGCGGCGGAGGCGCTGCACCGGACGCTGGACCTGGCCCGCCTCGCCGATCGGACCGGGTTCCACCGCTACTGGGTTCCCGAGCACCACGGGATGCGCGGCGTGGCGTGCGCGGAGCCCGCGGTGCTGGCGGGAGCCATCGCGTCCGCCACGAGCGGGCTGCGCGTCGGCGCGGGCGGAGTGCTGCTGCCGAACCATCCGCCGCTGCTGGTGGCCGAGCGGTGGGGCATGCTCGCCGCCCTGCACCCGGGCCGAATCGACCTGGGGATCGGCCGGGCGCCCGGCGGCACGCCCGCGATGGCCGCGGCGCTGCGGCGGCCCCCGGAGGCGACGACGGCACCGGCCCACGCCACCGCGCTCGGCGAACTGCTGGCCTGCTTCGAACCGGAGTCGCGGGCGGTACCCGCGCGCGGGAACCGCCCGGAGATCTGGCTGCTGGGGTCGTCCGGCACCGGGGCGCGGTTGGCCGCCGAGCACGGGTTGCCGTGCGCGCACGCCCACCACCTCGATCCGGAGGGCGTGCCGGAAGCCGCGCGGGTCTACCGGGAGTCGTTCCGGCCGTCGGCGCAGCTGGCGGAGCCCGTGACGCTGGTCAGCGTGGCGGTGATCTGCGCGGAGAGCGACGCCGAGGCCGAGCGGCTCGCCGGGTCGACGCGCTGGAAGACGCTCAGCCGCCGGCGCGGTCGGCGCATCCTGCTACCGAGCCCGGAGCGGGCCGCCGCGGAGCTGGCCGGGCTGGACCGGGCGGAGGTCGAGTCCTGCTCCCCCGGCCTCGTCGCCGGATCTCCAGGAACAGTCCGGCGGGAACTGCTCGCCATCGCGGCGCGGACCGGCAGCACCGAGCTGATGATCACCACGCCGGTGCACGACCACGCGCGGCGGCGGCGCTCCTACGAACTCCTCGCCGACGCGGTGCACCCGGCCCGGCCGCGGTGACCGAGCCGGTTCCCCGCCTCGTCAGCCCACCGCCCGCCGCATCCGCCCGGCGAACTCCCGGGCCGCGGCCAGGTCCCGCTCGTCCGGCCGCCGCCGGTGCAGGCCGCCGACGAGCCCGAACGGCCCCCAGGTATCCCACGCCCGGCAGGTGAAGGTGCCGCGCACCGCCAACCCCGCGCCGGCGAGCGACCGGGCCAGCGGCCGGGTGAACGGCAGCAGCGGGAACTCGGGGAACCCGCTGGTGGCGAACGCGAAAGCGCTCCCCCGCCCGCGCGGCAGCGCCCGCGCGAGGCCGAGCAGGTCCGCGTGCATCCGCCCGTGGAAGACACCGGAGCCGAAGCCGACCAGGTCGGCGCGGGCGAGCAAGTCCGGATCGGCCCGCTGCGGCGGGACGACCTCGGCGTCCAGCACCCCGGCCATGGCCTCGGCGATCCGGCGGGTGCCGCCGTGCGACACCGACGTGCACACGATGACGTTCTTCGACTCCATCCGGTCCCTCCTCGTTCCAAGAGGGGGACGTGGTGGCCGCGGGAAGTGTGACGGCGTGCGTCGCACCACGGCGGATCGGGCGCCGGTGCCGGGCTGCGGCACCGGCGGCCCGCGTCACCAGCGGACGGCGCGGAGGTAGTCGAAGCCGACGCCCGCGGTGCGCAGCGGATCGGTCGGCTGGTCGTGCTCGACGATGTACTCGCAGGCGGACCGGGCGTGCGCGAAGATCGCCGGGAAGTCCATCGTGCCGGTGCCCGGGTCGGCCATCTCGCCGTCGGGGGCGCGGTCCTTGACGTGCAGCTGGCGGATGCGGTCGCGTTCGGCGTCGATCAGCGCGAGCACGTCCTGGCCCGCGTGCACCGCCCAGTACAGGTCGAGTTCGAAGTGGACGAACCTGCGATCGGTGCGCTCCCGCAGGACGTCGTACGGGAGGACGCCGTCCACCGGCGCGAATTCGTGGTCGTGGTTGTGGTAGCCGAACCGCAGCCCGGCGGCGCGGCACTTCCGGCCCGCTTCGTTGAGCTCGTCGGCGAACGCGCGCCAGCCGTCGGCCGTGTCGAACACGGCGTGCGGGACGACGACCTGCCGGTTTCCCAGCGCGCGGGCGTCCTCGATCAGCGCGTCCACCCCGCCGTCGAGGTCGGCGTGCCCGGAGGTGGCGCGCAGCCCGAGGTCGTCGAGGACGGTGCGGAACTCGGCGGCGGTGCGGCCGTGCGTGCCCGCCGTCTCGACGCTGCGGTAGCCGAGCTCGGCCACCTGGCGCAGCGTGCCCGGCACGTCCTCGTCGAGCAGGGTGCGCAGCGTGTAGAGCTGGATGCTGATGGCCTCGTGCGGGATGCGGCCCCGTGGATGTCCGGCGGCCGCGGCGGCGGTGCCCGTCGCGGCGGTCGCGCCGACGGCGGCCAGCAGGGCGGTGGTGTGCAGCAGGGTTCTGCGGGTGAGCGGCATTGCTCGTCCTTTCGAAGCGTCGTTCTCAGCGGATTCCGTGCAGCTCCAGCAGCAGGTCGTGCACATCGGTGGCGGCGAGGCGCCCGGTGCGCTCGACGGCGGCCGGGACGCGCGGGTCGGAGCACAGCAGGACCGGTCCGTCCGCCGGGGAGTCCGGCAACCTGCCGTGCGAACCGCGGACAGCGCGCCCGTCCAGCGGCACGACGTTCATCGCGTAGCGCAGACCGGTCTTCTTCTTCACCAGGTTCAGCGCGGCTTTGGCGCGCACCCACCGGTCGTCGGGGTCGAGGAACAGTTCGGCCGGGTCGTAGCCGGGTTTGCGGTGGATCTCCACTCCCCCGGCGAAATCGGGTGCGCGGTCCCGGTCCAGCCAGTAGTAGTAGGTGAACCAGGAATCGGGTTCGGCGACGGCGACGAGGTCCCCGGCGCGCGGGTGGTCCAGCCCGTACCGGGCCTGCGCGGCGCGGTCGAGCACCTCGTCGACGCCGGGCAGCGCGGCGATCAGCGCGCGGACCCGGTCCACATCGGACTCGTCGCGGACGTGCAGGTGCGCGACCTGGTGGTCGGCGACGGCGAACGCGCGGGAGGCCCACGGGTCGAGGTATTCCATGCCCGCCTGGGTGTGCACGTCGAGCAGACCTTCCGCGCGCAGCGCCCGGTTGAGGTGGACCTGCCGGTGCACCGGGGTCATGCCGTACTCGCTGAGCACCACCGTCGTCGCCCCCGCCTCGCGCGCGTCGGCGAGCAGCCCGCCGAGCACTCCGTCGACCTCGGCGGCCGCGGTGCGGGCCTGCGGGCTGTGCGGGCCGTGGCGCTGCAGGTCGTAGTCGAGGTGCGGGACGTAGCACAGCAGCAGGTCCGGCCGGTGGTCGCGCAGCACGCGGCGGGCCGCGGCGGCGATCCACCGGGAGGAGGCCAGGCCCGCGGTCGGCCCCCAGTAGTGGAACAGCGGGAAGGTGCCGAGCTCGGCGGTGAGCTCGTCGTGCAGCTCGGGCGGCCGGGTGTAGCAGTCCGGGGACTTGCGGCCGTCGGCGTGGTAGATCGGCCGCGGTGTGACCGTCCGGTCGGTGCCGGCGCCCATCGCGTACCACCAGCACACGTTGGCCGCGGTGTAGCCGGGGTGGTGGCGGCGGGCGCTGTCCCACACCTTGTCGCCGAGCACGAGACCGTTGTGCTGCCGCCAGAACAGGACCTCGCCGAGCTCCCGGAAGTACCAGCCGTTGCCGACGATCCCGTGCTCGGCGGGCATCGTCCCGGTCAGGAAGGTGGATTGCGCGCTGCAGGTGACCGCGGGCAGCACGGTGCCCAGTTCGGCCTGCCACCCGTCGGCGGCGACGGACCGCAGGTTCGGCATGTGGGCGAGCAGCGCGGGCGTGAGGCCCACGACGTCGAGCAGCAGCACGGGTTTCACGAGCCCTCCCGATCGTCGATCAGCCGCTGGGTGAACGCGAGTTCCGCGGCGATGCCCGCCGCCAGGTCGGTGGGCGGCTCGGGCAGCACGGTCCAGGTGTAGGTCTCCACCTCGACGTCCGGCAGCGGAGCGGGCAGTGCGGTGAGGACGTCGCGCAGCACCCCGGTCGTGGGCCGCACCGGCCCGTCGGACCGCCAGTGCACGGGCACGTGGAAGTGCACCCGCCACGGCCCGTCCCCGCGGAGTTCGTCGAAGGCCCGCTGGTGTTGCCCGCGGTGCGCTGCGCGTCGAACGCCGGGTTGTGCTCGGGGCGTTCGTCGATCGGCGTGTAGCCGTCCGAGGAGAACAGGTTGGTGTCGTCCCCGGTGGACAGGTACAGGTTCCCGTCGGCGTCGAAGTCGATCTCGCCACCGGCGTGGCAGCAGGTGCCGCGGTTCGCCGCGACACGCAGGATCTCCTGCCCGGCGTCGAGGTCGAGCGCGCCGTCGTCGGTGAGCGGGAACCGGGACAGCGAGTTGTAGCCGTCGAACGGCGCGAAGTCCGCCGCGGTGCCCTCCTCGGGGGCGTCGCCCTCCGGGGTGTCCAGCGGGGGCGCGTAGTACAGGTACACCCACCGGTTCTCGGCGAAGCCGGGGTCCACGGCGACGCCCTGCAACCCGTCCTCGTCGTGGTCGTAGACCGGCAGGTGCGCGGCCAGCGTGGTGGTGGCGTCCGGCGTGGTGAGGAGGACATCGCCGTCGCGGGAGGTGTGCAGCACGCGGCGGTCGGGCAGCACCGCCAGCGCCATCGGCTCGCCCAGCTTGGTCTCACCGCGGGCCAGCGTGATCTGGTCGAACGCGGTGTCCGGTGGTGGCGCTGCGGTCGCGGGCGGGAGGGTCAGGGCGGTCGCGGTCACGACCGCGAAGGTCGCGCAGGTGACCGATCCGGGTAATCGCACCAGGAGGCTCCTCATCTTCGCGGTCCCGTCGGCGGTGCCGGGACGGGTCGGGTGGTCCGCCCGGCGGCGGTGCGGAAGCCGCCGGGCGGCGGGCGAGACGGGTCGCGCCTCGACGACGCCCCGGACCCGACGCCTGACGTCCCAGCACCGCCCCATCGGCGCTTCGCCGGCTGTGCACAGCCGAACACGTGTGGTGAGCGGGTGAACCGGGCGCCGCACCGGTGCCGGACCGCCGAAGGGGATCGTCGAGAATCCGATCTCGCAGCAGAACTTCCGATCCGCACCCGCCGGTGCGGTGCGGCGAATACGATCTCCGACCGCAGGGTGGGAGCGAAGGACGGGAACGGGACATGTGGCTGGTGGGATTGGTCGTGGTGGCCCTGGCGGTCGCCGGGTTCTTCTGGATGCGCCGCACCCGCAGCGAGCTCCACGCGATGATCGGCACCGAGACCTCCACGATCGACGAGCTGGAGGAGCTGCGCCGCATCTCCGACGAGCTCGGCGCGCGGGGCGGGTTCCGCAGGACCGCCGAGGTCGTCGGCGCCGCCCACCCCCGCCCCGAAGGCCTGCTCACCGCCGCGCTCAGCGAAGCGCCCTGCGTCTGGTACCGCTACCAGGTGGAACGGATCTACGAGCAGGTCGAGCAGCGCGACGGCCGGACCAGGCGGGTCCGCAAGACCGAAACGGTCTCCGAGCACACCTCGGAGGAGGGCTACGCGCTGATCGACGAGCAGGGCCGGACCATCGGGATCGCCCCGGCGGGGACGAAGCCCGAGGGCGTCGAGCAGTCGGTCGAGCGGTTCGAACCGCACAACGGAGGCGGTGGCGGATTCGGGTTCCAGCTGGGCGGGTTCAGCTTCGGGAATCGGAGCTCCACGATCGGCATGCGCTACAAGGAATGGCTGATCCGCCCGGGCACCCGGCTCTACGCGCTCGGCGAGGTGCACGACGCCATCGGCCCGCTGGTCCTCGGGAAGCCGCAGGAGAAGGGGCACTTCATCATCGCCGCGAAGACCGAGCAGCAGCTGCGGGAGGAGCGCACGAAGCGCCACCGGCTGCTCGCCATCGGGGTGCCCGTCGCGTTCGTCGCGGGCGCCGCCCTCACGATCTTCGGCCTGGTCCGCTGATCCGCACAGGTCGCGGCGCCGGCGGCTGCGCACCGCAGAGCAGGGCATACTGCTGTCGTCGAACCTGCTCGGTGAGTTCTTCGGCTGTTTCCTGTCAGCGGCGAAGCCGATGAGCAGCGACCACCCGATCAACCGGACCACCCGCGGGTCCTCAGCGGTTCCCTCGCGAGGACAGCGATTTCTCCTGTGGCGGAGCCACCGGTGACATCGATCCCGCAGCGGGGGAACCGCTGAGGTTCTGCCACCCGAGTGCTACGCAACACGAGTTCGGAAGGCAGGCAGTTCACATGACATCGACCGTTGAGAAGGCCGCACGGCTGCAAGAACTGCACGCGGCACCCGAACTGCTGCTCGTCGTCAACGCGTGGGACGCGATCACCGCGAAGGTGGTGGCCGAGACCCCGGGCACGAAGGCGCTGGCCACCCCGAGCCACGGCATCGCGGCCTCCCGCGGCTACCCCGACGGGGAGCGGATCCCGCGCGACGAGATGATCGCCGAGGTCGGACTGATCGTGCGCGTCGCCGGGGACCTGCCGGTGACCGCGGACCTGGAGGCCGGCTACGGCGACCCGGGCGGCACCATCGCCCGCGCCATCGACGTCGGCGCCGTCGGCGCGAACCTCGAAGACCAGATGAAACCGCTGGACGAGGCGGTGCGGGCCGTGGAGGCCGCGGTGTCCGCCGCGCGCTCGGCCGGGGTGGACTTCGTGCTCAACGCGCGCACCGACGCGTTCCTCAAGGCGGGCGACCGGGACCCGGAGGCGGTGCTCGACGAGGCGATCACCCGGGGCCGGGCCTACCTGGACGCGGGCGCGTCGAACTTCTTCGCGCCCGGCAAGCTCACCGAGGACCAGATCTCCCGGCTCGTCGCGGAACTGGGCGAGCGGAAGGTGAACATCATCGGCGTGCCCGGCTCGGTGCCGCTGGAGACCGCGCAGCGGCTCGGGGTGTCCCGGGTGTCCTACGGGCCGTGGAGCCAGAACGTGGCGCTCACCGCACTCGCCGAGCTGGCCGAGGATGTCTACGCCGGCGGCGGCCTCCCCGAGGGGACCCGCAAGCTCAACTGACGCCTCGGGTGCGCGGCCCTTTCCCGTGTCCGCGCGGTCGGCACCCGCACCGCCTGCCAGCCCGGAGCGTGCCAGGCCGCCGGGTGCGCGGTGATGCCGGGCTGAGCGCACCGCTCCGCCGCACCGCCGGACGTCACGCTCGCGGCGGATGCTCCGCGGTGCTCGAGCTGCCTACGCTGGCGGTGCTGTAGGGCTTCGCGGTCGGCGGCGGGAGGGCCGGTGTCCACTTCCGGGGGGTTCGGAGCGCTGGTCGTGCTCCGCGCGAAGCAGGGCGAGTTCGCCGCGCTCCACGCCGTGGACGAGCGGGCGCACGTCGAGCGCGTGCAGCCGCTGCTCGAATTCATCCCGAACGGATCGACACCGGCGGGTCAGCTGGACGGGGCGGAGGCGGTGGCGCGGCGGCTGCACGGGCTCGGCCGCACGATCATGGTCGACGCCGCCGAAGTGACCGGCGCACCCGGGTTCGGTGCAGGCCCGGTGGGCGCACTCGGGGAACTGGCCGACCGGCTGGCGCACCCGGTGGACCTCTTCGACGAGCAGGTGCCGGTTCCCTTCATCCCGGTCGTCCGCGGCACCGCGACCGCCGCCGAGCTCCCCGCGCTCGGACGCCTCTGCCAGGAGCTCGGGGCGGGCGGGGCGCTGCGGATCGGGACGGCCGCGGCGGATCAGGACGTGGTCGAGCGGCTGCTCGACCGGCTGCGGGTCGTCCCCGCCGACCTCGATCTCATCGTCGATCTCGGTTATCTGCCGGAGCTGCCCGCGCGGGTCGTCGATCGGGCCGCCGCCGCGGTCGGTGCCGCGACCGGGTGCGGGCCGTTCCGATCGGTCAGCGTGCTGAGCGGTTCCATCCCCCGGTCGCTCGACCGCACCTCGCTCTGGGAGCAGCCGCGCGTCGAGGAGCGGCTGTGGCGCTCGATGGTCGAGGACGGGCGCACCGACCTCCGGCTCGGTGACTACGGCATCGCGCACCCGGTGATCGGCGAGGGGTATCGCAGCAAGCACGTCGCCCTCCGGTACTCCTGCCCGGACCACTGGCTGTACTCGCGCGAGCGGGAACCGGTCGCGGACGGCGCGGTGGAGGCGGAGAGCGGGCGGGCGCGCACCGTCCGGTCGGTGTGCCGGAACCTCGTCGAGTCCGACGGGTACGCGGGGCCCGAATTCTCCTGGGGCGACCGGGAAATTCTCGACGCGGCGGAGGGCCGGGGCAGCGGGCTCGGCGCGACGAGCAAGCCGCCCGCGCTCGCCACATCGCACCACCTCGCCTACCTCGCCGCCCACGCCGCGTAGCGGGAGCCCGGGGGTCCGCACGGGACTGACGTGTCCGATGTGGACTCCATCGGACACCGCCGCACCACCGCGCCCGAACCGGGGGGCGGCTTTGCGCGCAGCCGATCTTGCCGGTACCTTGCGTGGCATGGTTCTAGACGAGAGCGGCGTGCTCACCCACTTGCGCCGCGGAGTGCTGGAGTACTGCATCCTCGCGATGGTCGACGTCGAACCGCTGTACGGCCTGGAGATCGCGCGCAGGCTCGGCGAGCACGACATCCTGCTGCAGAGCGAGGGAACGCTGTACCCGCTGCTCGCACGCCTCCGGCGACAGGGACTCGTGGAGACCAGCCAGGTGAAGTCCACCTCCGGCCCGCCGCGCCGCTACTACGCGCTCACCGCGGAGGGCAGGACGGCGCTGGCCACCTTCCGCAGCACCTGGTCCACCTTCCGCAACGCCGTCGATTCCGCCATGACAGGAGAACAACGATCGTGACCAAGACCCACGCCCGCGTGCACAGCTACCTGGAAGAGCTCAACGACCTGTTGCGCGACGCACCCGCTTCCGTCCGCCGCGACGTGATCGCCGGCGTGCACGAGCACTTCGACGCCAGCGTCGGCCCGGACGCGGACGCGGCCACCGTCGACGACGCCATCGAGCGGATGGGCACCCCCGAGCAGGTCGCCGCGGAGGCGGGCGTCGAGCCCGGCCGCACGCAATCCGCCCGGCAGGGTTCCGTGCTCGCCGCAGCGCTGGCCTGCCTCGCCCTGGCAGGCGCCTGCTCGCTCACCTACCTCATCGGCGGCCTCATGGCGCTGTCCGCGGGCTTCGACGCCGACCCCGACTGGGAGATCAACGGCGCCACCGCGGCCGCCGCCATCGTGCTCTCGTTCGCGGCCTGGCTCTGCGGCACGGTGCTCGTGGCCGTGAACCGCTCCTGGTCGCGGCGGCAAAAGGCGCTGCTGATCGCCTCCTGGCCCGCGGCCCTGGTCCTCTCCGAGCTCTGCAACCTGCCCACCGGGCCGCTGTTCGCGGTCAACGTGATCAGCTTCGTCGTGCAGGGCGTCATCGGGGTCCTCGTCGTCGTCGCCCTCGCCAAGCTCTGGTTCGCGACACGGAGCTGACGGGAATGCCTGCCGCCCCGCGGGGGGGCCCCCCCCCCCCCCCGCGGGGGGCGCGGCCCCCCCCCCCCCCGGGGGGGCCCCCCCTGTGTGCTCTGGGCCGGCCCCCCCGCCGCCCCCCCCCCCCCCCCCCCCCCCCCCGGTTCCGCTGCCGACCTCAGCCGCGGAGGAAGCCCAGCAGCGCTTCGTTGAACCGCTCGGGGTGGGAGGCGTTGATGGCGTGCGGACCGTTCTCGACCACCACGAGTTCGCTGTTCGCGAGCGCCTCGGCGGAACGCCGCCCGCTGACCTCGAACGGCACGATGGCGTCCGAGTCGCCGTGGATCACGAGGGTCGGCACGGTGATCTCGGCGAGGTCGCCGCGGAAGTCGGTGCGGCCGAACGCGGCGATGCAGTCCAGGGTGCCCTTCGGGGACGCGAAGGACGCGATCGTCTGCGCGTGGGCGCGCTGCTGCTCGCTGACCAGCAGCCGCCCGTTCGCGGAGAAGAAGTCGGTGGTGAAGCCCTCCAGGAAGGCGATCCGGTCGGTGCGGACCCCGTCCTCGAACCGGGCGATCGTCGCGTCGTCCAGGCCACCGTCCGGGTTCTCAGCGGTCCGGTGCAGGTACGGCGGCACCGCGGCCGCGAGCACGGCCTTGTCGACCCGGCCGGAGCCGCGGGCGCCGAGGTAGCGGACCACTTCTCCCCCGCCCATGGAGAACCCGACGAGCGTCGCCCCGCGCACGTCGAGGTGGTCCAGCAAGGCGTGCAGGTCGGCCGCCAGGGTGTCGTAGTCGTACCCGCCCCACGGCTGGGAGGACCGGCCGAAACCGCGGCGGTCGTAGGTGATCACGCGGTACCCCGCGTCGATGAGCACCGGGACCTGCGGCTCCCAGGAACGTCCGCTGAGCGGCCAGCCGTGGATCAGCACGACGGGCGGGCCGGAGCCGTGGTCCTCGTAGTGCAGCTCGATCGGGCTGCCGTTCTCGGTCCCGACGGTGACGGCGGGCATGGGCTCCTCCGGTGCGGTCGATGCCGGTTGCGCGCCATCCGCATGCCCTCTCGGCCGCCGCACCAAACCTCCGGCCGAGCCGGTGCGCCGCGCGCGGAGCGCCCGCGCGACCGGTTCCGACCGCCCCGAAGCTCGGCGCGAGTCCTGGATCAGCGCCCGCAGCAGCGGGACATTCCGCGCCACAGCAGGTCGATGAGGGCTTCGGTCTGGGCCCGCCAGGGGCCGCGCTGGTCGAGGAAGAGGAGGCCGCCGAGGCCGCGCAGCACGACCTCGGGGTCGAGGCCTGCGCGGACGGTCCCGGCTTCGACGTTGGCGGCGAGCAGCGTGGCCACCGAGCCGACCAGTGCTTCGTGCGCGGTCTTGGGCAGCTCGCCGCGGGCGGCGGTGGCGGCGCTGAGCGCGTTCGCGAGGCCGCGCTTGGTCATCATGTAGTGCGCCAGGTGGTCGGTGGTCCACACCCGGAACGCCTGCTCCGGCGGGTGGTTCTCCAGCAGGCTGGGCACCACCTCGACCAGGTGCCGCACCTCCCGCTGGTAGACGGCGAGGATGAGGTCCTCCGGTGCCGGGAAGTGGCGGTAGACGGTGCCGACACCGACTCCGGCGTGCTTGGCGATCGCGTTGAACGACACCTCGCCGCAGCTCGTCAGCGATTCGGCGGCGGCCGCGAGGATCAGCTCGTGGTTGCGCCGCGTGTCGGCGCGCCGGTGGTTCACCGCTCCCGTGCTCATCGTTCCCTCCCCTTCCGCTCCGCCCCCGAGAGCCTCCTGACCTGCGTGAAAAGACCGCGCCTACGCATGTTTGCCGACCGGATACTAATCCGCTAGCCTCGATGAGGACAGCGGATTTTTATCCGGTTCCCGGCGCGGCGTCGTGCGCGACGTGGCCACCACCCCACCACATCATGCCGCCCGGCTCCGGGGCGCGGTTCCAGCGGAGAAAGAGTTCCTTTGCACATCTCACTCGAAGTCAACGGCAGCCAGGAGCAGCTCGACGCCGAACCCGGCGTGACGCTGCTGGACGCGCTGCGCGAACGGCTCGACATCACCGGCCCCAAGAAAGGTTGCGACCGCGGCCAGTGCGGTGCGTGCACCGTGCACGTCGACGGCCGCCCCGTGCTCTCCTGCCTCACCCTCGCGGCCGCGGTGCGAGCACCGGTGACCACTGTGGAGGGTCTGGCCGAAGGCGAGGAGCTGACCCCGCTGCAGCAGGCGTTCGTCGACCAGGACGCCATGCAGTGCGGGTTCTGCACCTCCGGGCAGATCATGTCGGCCCAGGCGGCCATCGACCAGGACGTCACCGACGTCCGCGAGTTCATGTCCGGCAACCTGTGCCGCTGCTCGGCCTACCCGAACATCATCGCCGCGATCGACCAAGCTAAGGGCACCGATGCGACAGTTTGAGCTCACCACCCCCGCCTCCGTCGAAGCGGCCACCGCGGAACCTGCCACCTTCCTGGCGGGCGGCACGACGCTGGTCGACCTGATGAAGCTGGACGTGCTGACCCCGCAGCGGGTGCTGGACATCAACGAGCTGCCGCTGCGCGGCCTCGACGCCGCCGACGGGCTGCGGATCGGCGCGCTGGAGCGGATGAGCGACGTCGCGGCGCACCCGGGCGTCTACCCGATGATCTCGCGGGCGCTGCTGCTCAGCGCCTCCCAGCAGCTGCGGAACATGGCCAGCATCGGCGGGAATCTGCTGCAGCGGACCCGCTGCACCTACTTCCGCGACGTCGCGATGCCCTGCAACAAGCGCGAACCCGGCAGCGGCTGCCCCGCGCTGGACGGGGCGAACCGGATGCACGCCGTGCTCGGCACCAGCGACTCCTGCCTGGCCACCCACGCCAGCGACGTGGCGGTCGCGTTCACCGCGCTCGACGCCGAGGTGCGGCTGCTGAGCTCCGAGGGCGCGCGCACCGTGCCGCTCGCCGAGTTCTACCGGCTGCCCGGCGACACCCCCGACGCCGAGAACGACCTGCGGCCGGGCGAGCTGATCACCGAGGTGGTGGTCCCGCGCCTGGACTGGGCCGCGAACTCCACCTACGTCAAGGTGCGCGACCGGCAGTCCTACGAGTTCGCGCTGTGCTCGGCGGCCGTCGCCCTGGACGTGCGGGACGGCCGGATCGCCGACGCCCGGGTCGCCGTCGGCGGCGTGGCCACCGTGCCGTGGCGGCTGCACACCGTCGAAGAGGCGCTGCGCGGCGCACCCGCCACCGAGGAGTCCTTCGAGCACGCCGCCGGAGCGGCGGGCGAGGGCGCCCGGACGCGGGGCGCGAACGGCTTCAAACCGGCCCTGCTGAAGCGGACCGTGATCCGCGCGCTGCTCGAACTGACCGAGGGGAACCGCTGATGCCCAGCCGACTCGACGGGCCGGTCAAGGCCACCGGCCGGGCCAAGTACGGGGTGGACCACAACCTGCCCGGCATGGCCTACGGATACCTGGTGCTCAGCACCGTCGCGCACGGCGAGATCGCGTCGATGGACCTCACCGCGGCCCGCGCCGCCGCCGGGGTGCTCGCCGCGTATTCGCCGTTCGACCCGCTGGAGCTGGGCACCCCGACGCTGCCCGCGTTCGGCGACACCTGGGTTCCGCTGCAGGACAAGGAGGTCGCCTACTACGGGCAGCCGATCGGGTTCGTGGTCGCCGAGACCTTCGAGCAGGCGCGCGACGCCGCGCTGCTCGTCGAGGTCGAGTACCACGAGCGGCCCGCGCTGACCTCGCTGGCGGACGGGCTCGCCACCGCCGAGGACGCGCCGACCTCCGGCCACGGCGGCGGGCCGTCCCTGGACATCCTCGCCGACGGCGTCGAGTCCATCGAGGACGCACTCGCCGCCAGCACCGTGGTGGTGTCCGAGACCTACTCGACCGCGGCGCAGAACCACGCACCGATGGAACCGCATTCGGCCGTGGCGTACTGGGATTCGACCGGACTGACCATCCACAGTGGAACCCAGGCGTCGGACATGCAGGCCGCGGAGCTGTCGATGGCGCTCGGGGTCGAGATCTCCCGCGTGCACGCGGTGAACCCGTACGTCGGGGGCGCGTTCGGCGGCAAGGGCCGCACCTCGGCGCCCGCGTTCCTCGCGGCGGCCGCGTCCCGCGACCTCGGCAGGCCGGTGAAGGCGTCGCTGACCCGCGAGCAGGTGTTCACCGCCACCGCGGGCCGCGCCGCCACCGTGCAGGAGGTCTCGCTCGGCGCCGACGCGGACGGGACGCTCGTCGCGGTGCGGCACGACTCGTGGTGCAGCACCGGCGCGGACCGCTCCTTCGTGGAACCGACCTCGCACGGCACCTCCCGCGAGTGGTACGCCACGCCGAACCTGTCGCTGCGACAGAAGATGGTGCCGCTGAACCTGCCGCCCACCACGTTCATGCGCGCCCCCGGCGAAGCACCCGGGTCGTTCGCGCTGGAGAGCGCGATGGACGAGCTCGCGGTGGCGCTGCGGATGGACCCGATCGAGCTGCGGCTGCGGAACAACTCGATCGCGCCGCCCGGCAAGGACCTGCAGTGGTCGGCGAAGTACCTCGACGACTGCTTCCGGATCGGCGCGCAGCGGTTCGGCTGGGACCAGCGCACCCCGAACGGGCGCACCGACGGCGACTGGCTGGTCGGGCTCGGCACCGCCACCGCCATGTTCCCGGCGCTGCGCTTCCCCGCCTCGGTGCGGGTCACGCTCGGCGCGGACGGCAGGGCGGAGGTCGCCACCAGCGGCGCCGACCCGGGCACCGGGCTGCTGACGGTGCTCTCACTGGTGGGTGCGGAGACGCTGGACATCGCGCCGGAGCGGGTGACGCCGAAGCTGGGCGACTCCTCGCTCCCGGCGGGCGGCATGTCCGGCGGTTCCACGGCGACCGCCAGCGCGGGTTCCTCGGTGATGCTCGCGGCCTCCACGGTGCTCGACTCGCTGCTGGAACTGGCCGCCGCACCGGGCGCGCCGTTCGAGGGCGCCGAGGTCACCTACGCGGACGGGCAGGTGTTCGCCGACGGGCGGAGCATGCCGTTCGGCGAGCTGCTGCGGGCGGTGGGCCGCGACTCCCTGTCGGCGACCGGCTCCACCGCGCCCGGGGAGGAGCTGACCAAGCACTCGTTCAGCTCCTTCGGCGCCCAGTTCTGCGAGGTCCGGGTGCACCGCTGGACCCGGGAGGCGCGGGTGTCCCGGTTGCTCGGGGTGTTCGACGCGGGCCGGATCGTCAACGAGAAGGCGGCCCGCAGCCAGCTCAGCGGCGGCATGATCTGGGGCGTCTCGGCGGCGCTGCACGAGGCGATGGAGGTCGAGCCGAACGGCCGCATCGCCAACGGCGACTTCGCCGGGTACCTGCTGCCGGTGCACGCGGACATCCCCGACATCGACGTGCAGTTCATCGAGCACCCGGACACGCTGCACAACCCGGTGGGGGCGAAGGGCGTCGGCGAGATCGGCACCGTCGGCCTGGCCGCCGCGATCGCCAACGCGATCTACAACGCCACCGGCACCCGCGTCCGCCACATCCCCATCACCATCGAGGACCTCCTCGACGACTGAAGCCCCCCCGGGGGGGGGGGGCCCGCCGCCCCCCCCCCCCCGCCCCCGGCGGCGCCGCGGCGGGGGCGGCCGGCGCCCCCCCCCCCCCCCCCCCCCGGCGGCCCCCCCCCCCCCCCCCCCCCCCCCGGGGGCGCGCCCCCCCCCCCGCCCCCCCGGGGGAGCTCGGCATTCGGGTGACGGTGCGCTGATCGCCTCCATCGCAGATCAGGCGGGCGCCATGCCGTTCTTCCTCGTGGCCGGCCCGCTCCGCCGCGACCCGCGCCGTACTCCGTCCGGGCGTAACTCGATCAACCTGTTCTGCGGAAGCGCCTGATCGTTCTACCCTCCCGAGCGATCTTGCTTCGCCGGACGATCGGGGAGATCACATGGCACAGGGCACGCCGTACCGGATCGAGGTCCTCGCGGGTGGAGACCCGTTGCGGACCGAGCGGTGGACCCGGTCGTTGCGGGACGACCTGGCCGAACTGGACGGGTTGTCGGTCGGGTTCGCCGAAACCGCCCCCGGCTCCCCCGGCAGCAAGGGTGGCGCGTTCACCGATCTCGTCCTGGCGGTGACCGCGCTCGTCGCCTCGAAGCAGGCAGCACCCGTGCTCATCGCGGCGATCACCGAGTGGTGCCGCCGAGAACGCCGTCGCGTCGTCCGCATCACCAAGGGCGACGCCACGCTTGAGATCACCGGCAAACCGGGTGCCGCTCAACAAGAGCTCGTGCGCGAATTCCTCCGCACGTTCGGAGACGAGGGGTGACGGGCCGAACGCTGCGCCGACACGCGCTCCTCATCCACACCGAGAACTACCAGGACGGGCACTTCGAGGCCCTGCCATCGACCCGCGCGGACGTCTGGCAGCTCAAGCAGGTGCTCGAACACCGCAGCATCGGCGGATTCGCCTCCGTGCGGATCGCGAGCGATCGCACCGCCGACGACATGCGCGTCGAGATCGCCGAATTCCTCGACGAACGCGAGCAGGACGAACTCGCCTTCCTCTACTTCTCCGGGCACGGGGTGCGGGCGCTGGAGACCACCGGTGAATTCCACTTCATCGCGTCCGACACGCTGCACGACCGGCTCGCCACCACGGGGGTGCCCGCCGGATTCGTCAACGGGGAATTGGAGCGGTGCTGGGCGGCGCACAAGGTCGCGATGCTGGACTCCTGCCGCAGCGGCGGATTCGCACTCGGATTCCGCACCGCCGACCCGGCGCGAGGCGCGGCGAAATCCGGGCAGGACGCACCGCTGAACAGCCGCGGCGTCTACGTGCTCAGCTCCTCGGGAGCCGCGGAGGAGTCGTTCTCCGGTGAGGACACGCCGGATGGCCCTGCACCCTCGGTCTTCACCGGCGCGGTGGTGGAAGCCCTGCGCACCGGCAAGGTCGCCAAGGATGGTTCCGGGACCGTATCGGTCGACGAGTTATTCGAGCACGTCAGCGAACGACTCCGCGGGAAGCGCGGCCAGGTCCCCACGAAGTCCTCGTTCGGGGTCACCGACCGGATCGTCATCGCTTCCTCCCCCGTGGGCGAACCCCCCGTGCTCAAACCGGCACGCCAAGCCGCAGCGGCGGAATCGCCGACGGGCACCGCTCATCCCGTCGGGAGAACGGCGAAGGGAGATCCCGGCTGGCAGGAGTTGATCGACTACTACCGGTCCTGCGTGCTGGATGACAAGGTGGAGACGCCGTACCTGGCGGTGTCCGAACACGGCCGCGATTACGCGTGCCTGCCCGGATCTGAACGCATCTTGTCCGGCGACCTGGACGAGGACGGCACCACCGAGGTCCCCGAATCGGCGGGCCCCTTCCTCGCGGCGGCCGGGCCGAACGACGAGCTGTGGGCCGGATACCCGGCCGTCATGCTCCACCGCGCGCGGCAACGGCCTGTCTGGGATTCGCCCAGATTCGCGCCGTTGCTGATGCGCCGGGTCGAACTCGTCGGCGGAGGCGACGGTGAGCGGCCTCGGCTCCGCCCGTACGGACCGGTGACCCCGCATCCTGGCTTGGCGGTTGATCAGCTCGGCGAGACGGAGGCGGCCGAGCTGATCGCGACGTACCAACCGACCTGGCACGCCGGCCAGCAGGACCGGATGGCCACCGATGCCCGCAACCTCCTGGCGACGGAGTTCGGCTTGGATTGCGTGCAGGAGCTCAAACCGGCTTTCCTCGAGGAGTCCATCGACGCGAAGTCGCCCGGCGACGGAGCCCGCAACGCAGCGGTGCTCATCCGCGTCTCCCGCTCCGATGACGGCGGCAACAGCCTGGTCAAAGACCTCGACCACATCGCCGCGCACGCCGACCGGATCCGGGACACCGCACTGGCCGCGCTGCTGCCCGAGCGTCGCGCGGAACCCACCACGGCGTCCGGACATCCGGTCACGCCGCTCGCGGCGAACGAGGCGCAGCTCGCTGTGCTGCGGTCGGCGAGTTCGCACCGGCTCACCGTGGCCACCGGACCGCCCGGCACCGGCAAGAGCCAGCTCGTCGCGAACGCGGTCGCGACCGCGGTCGCCCACCAGCAGTCCGTGCTGGTCGTGTCCACCAACAACGAAGCCGTGAACGAGATCTGGCGGCGCTGCGACGAGCTGCTGCCGGACAGCGTGGTCCGCACCGGGTCGAGCACCGGCGAGCAGGATTACCTGCAGCACGAGATCGACGCGCTGCAGCGGCTGACGAAACACCAGCGGCCGGAGTGGAACCTCGCCACCGCTCTCGCGGAGCACCGCCGGTCGGTCGACGACCGTGCAGGCGTGCAGCGAGAACTCGCGCGCAAGGCGCGACTGGAGGCGCGGATGCTCACCGCGGGGCGCGAGCGGAGCCGGCACGCGCGATCCCTCGGCCACACGATCGCGGGACTCGCTGCGCGACTCGGTTCCCGATCGGCGCGGTGGGAGGCCAGGGCCCGCAAGGTCGCTGCCGCACGACTCTTCGGAGCCTGGCGACGCGCTCGTCTGCTGCGGGCGCTCGACGTCCAGGTCGATTCGGAGCCGGCGAAGGCGTGCCTCGATGTCGCCGGCTTCGCCGCGGCTCAGACCATGTGGTCCCGCCACCGCGATGCAGTGCTCGGCATGCCCTCCGACGAATCGCTCGCCGCGTCGGCGGAAGCGGCGGAAACCGCACTGCGAGCCGCTTCCCGACGAGTCTGGCAGGTCGCCGCAGACACCGCGGTCAACGCGGGGAAAGCGGATCTCCGGGCCACGGTCCAAGATCTGTCGACGAAATCGCGCACCTGGTCGGCTCGGCTGACCGCGCTCCGGCACGTTCGGGCCTGGGCGACGACGAGCCTGTCCATCCGGCGATTCCCCCCTCGCCCGGGCATGTTCGACCTCGTGATCATCGATGAGGCCAGCCAGTGCTCCATCCCGCAGGTCCTGCCGCTGCTGTTCCGGGCGAAGCGCGCGCTGATCATCGGTGACGTCATGCAGCTCGAACACATCACCACTATCGAAGCGAGACGCGAAGCGCTCATCCGGCGCCGCACCGGCGTCACCGCGGGCTTCCTCGAACAGCGGCGGCTCGCCTACCAGCGCCACTCCGCGTTCCACGCGGCCGAGCGCGCCAACAGCGGCAGTCTCCTCCTGGACGAGCACTACCGGTGCCACCCCGACATCGCGGCGGTGTCCAACGAACTCTTCTACGGCGGCGCACTCACCGTGCTCACCGATGTCAGGGGACGTCCCGACGCAGGTCGAGCTGCAGTGAATTGGGCGGATGCACCTGGCCGGTCGGAACGTCCTCGCTCGGGCGATTCGTGGGTCAACCGCGCCGAAGTCGCCACGGTGCGCAACTGCGTCGCCTACCTCCTCGAAAGGCTCCCGGCGCACGCCACGATAGGCGTGGCCACGCCGTTCAAAGCCCAGAAGGACCTGCTCGCCGACGAACTGCGCGCCGAGGAACGCGTCCGCGTCGGAACGGTGCACACCTTCCAAGGCGGCGAGCGCGACGTCATCGTCCTGTCCCTGGTCGCCGCTCCGGAAATGCGCCGTGGCGCGGTCAACTGGGTGAACCGGCAGCTGAACCTGTGGAACGTCGCGATCACGCGAGCTCGCTCGCACCTCATCGTCGTCGGCGGCAGGGAATTCTGGCGGGGGCGAGGAATCGGTGGCGATCTGGTCCGCGCCGCCGAGCTCACCGATGCCGCCCGCACCGGACGGGACGGATCGCCCACGGACACCGCCCAGCGCCTGTACGAACTGATCTCCGATGCCCCGGACGTGCGGATCGAGCTGGGCGGCAGGGTGAACGGCTACGCGGTCGACGCCATCGTGCGGCGCGACGACGGACGGGAGCACCCGGTGCTGATCGACAGCGGTGGCACGGCGGACTCCGATGCCGGGCACCACCTGCACCGGATGATCCGCCGCTGTTCATTGCTCGACCCGGTCGATGCCGAGCCCGACGCCGTCCGCCTGCCCGAGTGGACGCTGTACGACGCCGGGACCGCGCTCGCCGGATTCGGCATCGCCGAGGCCGGAACGCCACCCGAGCGGTGAGTCCGGCCTCGGCCCTGCCGGAGCTAGCCATCACGCTCGTTTTCTGGTGGTGAGGAAGAGGAAGGTGCCCGGGCCGCTGGAGTCGACCACGTCCAGGCCCGCTTCGTCGAAGGCCACCGCCAGTTCTTCCGGTTCGAAGGAGCGCAGGCCGAATACCCGTTCGTGGCAGCGCTGGAAGTGGCGTTGGAACGAGCGGGCGCCGCGCCGGTAGGTGGTGGCGGTGAACGTCCCCGCCGGGTGCAGGCAGCGGGAGACCTCGGCGATCACCCGGCGCGGTTCCGGCAGCACGTGCAGCGCGTCGGAGCAGTTCGCGGCGCCGAGGAACCCGTCGGGGAACGGCAGGGCGCGGGCGTCGCCCTCGGTGAACAGCACCCCGGGCACCGCGAACCGCGCGACCTCCAGCACCGCCGCCGCCGAGTCCAGGCCGAGGACGCGTTCCGGGCCGACCTGTTCGGCCAGAACCCGGGTCCAGCGGCCCGCGCCGCACGCCACGTCGAGCACCGGGCCCGGCGCGGGACGCAGGTTGCGCCGCAGGTAGGCGTCCTCGTCGCGGACCGACACGGTCCCGCCCCAGTTGGCGCCGGGCACCGTGGCGGATGCGGGGCGCAGCAGTTCGGCGTGGCGTCCCGCCGTCGAGTCGTGCTCCAGCAGGCGCCGGTACGCGCCGGGCCGGACGGTGCCGGTGAACTCGGGGGGATCGGGCAGCTCCGGCCAGCCGATCTCCTGCTGCACCTGGTGTTCCGCGCGGGCGCCCTGGTACGCGAGCAGCGCCGCGGTCTCCGCGTCCCACAGGTCCGCGAGTTCCGTCCCGGTCCGCGCGGGACCGGGGCTCGGCGAGAGCCGCGCCCAGAACTCCGGGGACGGCCACGCGCGCCCGATCCCGGCGGCGCAGGCGGGATCGTCGAGGTCCGGCACGGTCAGGCAGCGCCGGACGCGCGCCAGTTCGTGCTCGTCGGCGACGCGCGCCACCACCGGCAGGATCCGGTCCCGGTGCGCCGGGAAGTGCGCCAGCAGGTAGAGGACCGCGGTGCGCAGGCACTGCTCGGTGTCCGGGCGTTCCAGCAGCCGCAGCGGTGCGGCGAGACGTTCGGTGAACACGTCCCTGATCTGACCGGGCAGGTAGGAGCGGGTCGCGTCCTCCCCGGCGAGCAACCCCAGCAGCAGCGCCACCCGCGGCCGGTTGGGGTGCGGCGGTCCGGTGAGGACCTCCATCGGCCCGATCAGGTCGGCGGGCCCGACGGCGGCCGGGTCGAGCAGCTGGCGGGCGAGCCGGGTGAAGGCCGCATCGGCCGTGTCCCGGTCCGGGTGCGCCAGCGCGGCCCGCAGGCCGCCCCAGCCCTGCCCGGGTTCCACACCGCCTCGGCCGGGGATCCGCTGGAGTTCCGGTTGCTCTTGAGCACGCATCGACTCGACTCCTTCGCTGTTCCACCGCTGCTCCCACCGACGCCGGAGCGGCCGGACCGGAGGGAGTCCGGGGCGCGGCGCCGGCGCGTTCGAGGAGCGATCAGTGACCCCGGTCCCGGGGTGGGATCGCGGTTGTTCCGGCAGCGGGCGCGTCGTTGCGCCGGCTCGCGGTCGGCGGAGATCCGCTCGATCGACCGCGGGGCCCGGACCTCCTCGGCCGGGGACGGCCCCGGCGGAGGGGATGGGTCGGGATCGATCCATCATGGACGAGCGGGACCTGCGGTGACGACCACCGAAAGCGTTTTCCTGCGTCCCCGCGTCGAGTGATCACCGGCTTGTTCGCGATCACCGACGGTCGATCGGGGTGGGCGACGCCGCCCCGCGAGCGCGGTGCACCTCCCTCCAACGGGTAGCCGTCGCGGATCTTCCTTGCCCGGCGCAGGAGGGCGCTGCCATGCGCGGCCGCGCCTGCCGGCGGTCGATCGCCGGCGCGCGCCGGTCGTCCCGATCCACGGACCTGAACCGCGGTCCGGCCGCGCGGCTTTTCCCGCGCCGCAACGCATTCCCGCCCCCGGCGCGACGGCGCGCGGGCGCCCCCGCACTCCCCCGCACCCGCGGAGATCCAGGAGAAGACGATGCGCATCCCGCTGTGCACGGCCGCGGCTCCGGTGACCCGATGAGCGGCGAAGACCTGGCCCGCGCCCAGGCGATCCTGAGCGACCTCTGCTTCGCCCCGTCCGCCCGCCACCCGGAGGACCGGATCCGCGACCACCTCGAACTCGACCCGATCGAGATCGCCGAGCTGGAGCTGCAGCTGCGCAGCAGGCACCACGTCCACCTCGACCTGTGGGAGGTCTACGACCACACCCTCGCCGAGCTCGCCGCCCGGCTGGCCAGGTGCACCGCACCACCGACCGGTCCCGCGCCGGAGGCCGACCGCTGAACCGCCACCCGATCAGACCAAGCACCTGACGGTGCGCGACGAATCCCGGGCCGGTTCCTTGGGCCGGGCGGGTGAGGCGTTCCCTCTCGATCGAGTGCACCTACCGGCGCGATCTTGGCCCGCTGATCGAAACCTGGTTGCCTGCTCCACCGGGACCACTCCCCTGGGCCGGACGGCGCATCCGACGGCCCCAGCCGACCACCGCCGCCCCGGCGGAGTAAGGACAGGTGCGCACGTGCAACCGTTCCAGCTGCCCGAGTTCTACGTGGCTCACCCGGCGAGGCTGAACCCGCACCTGGAGCGCGCCCGCCGCCACACCAAGGAATGGGCCTACCAGCAGGACATGATCGACGTCCCGCAGCAGGGCATCCCGATCTGGGACGAGCAGGACTTCGACGCGCACGACTACGCGCTGCTGTGCGCCTACACCCACCCCGACGCGCCCGGACCCGAGCTGGACCTGGTGACCGACTGGTACGTGTGGGTCTTCTACTTCGACGACCACTTCCTGGAGCTCTACAAACGCACCCACGACATGGCCGCCGCCCAGGAGCACCTGGACCGGCTCGCGCTGTTCATGCCGATCGAAGGTCCCATCACCGAGACCCCGCGCAACCCGGTCGAGGGCGGCCTGGCCGACCTGTGGAACCGGACCGTGCCCGCCCGGTCGGCGGATTGGCGGCGCCGGTTCGTGGAGAGCACCCGCAACCTGCTCGACGAATCGCTGTGGGAACTGCACAACATCAACCGCGGCCGGCTGTCCAACCCCATCGAGTACGTCGAGATGCGGCGCAAGGTCGGCGGCGCCCCCTGGTCGGCGAACCTGGTGGAGCACGCGGTGAACGCCGAGGTGCCCGCGGAGATCGCCGCGACCCGGCCGATGGAGGTGCTGCGCGACACGTTCTCCGACGCGGTGCACCTGCGCAACGACCTGTTCTCCTACGAGCGGGAAGTGCTCGACGAGGGCGAGCTGTCCAACGGGGTGCTCGTGTTCGAGCGGTTCCTCGACTGCTCCACCCAGGACGCCGCCGATGCGGTGAACGACCTGCTGACCTCGCGGCTGCACCAGTTCGAGCACACCGCGCTCACCGAGGTGCCCGCCCTGTTCGAGGAGCACCAGGTCGATCCGGCCGCGCGCGCCGGGGTGTTCGCCTACGTGAAGGGCCTGCAGGACTGGCAGTCCGGCGGGCACGAGTGGCACCTGCGCTCCAGCCGCTACATGAACGGCGAGACCCGCGACGACCCGATCCCGGCGAACGGGCTGTCCGGGCCGACGGGGCTCGGCACCTCCGCCGCGCACATCGCCACCTCGCTGCTGCGCACCGCACCGCAGCGCGCCCGGTCATTCCGGCACCAGCCGTACCAGCCGGTGGGCCCGGTCCCCCGCCAGGCGATGGACATGCCGTTCACCGCGAAGTCCAGCCCGCACCTGGACCACGCCCGCGAGCACACCGTGGAGTGGGCGCACCGGATGGGCCTGCTGGAGGGTTCGGTGTGGACCGAGCAGCTGATCCGGGACTTCGACCTGGCCCTGTGCGCCTCCGGCATCCACCCGGACGCCAGCGCCGAGCAGCTGGAGCTCAGCACCGACTGGCTGGCGTGGGGCACCTACGGCGACGACTTCTACCCGGTGGTGTTCGGCCGGACCGGCGACTACGCCTCGGCGAAGGCGTGCACCGAGCGGCTGCCGCTGTTCATGCCGGTCGAGGACGAGCCGGTGCCGGAACCGGCGAACGCGCTGGAGGTGTCGCTGCTCGACCTGTGGCGGCGCACCACCGCGCCGATGAGCACCGACGCGCGCCGCACGTTCCGCCGCACCATCGTGGTGATGATCGACAGCTGGCTGTGGGAGCTGGGCAACCAGCTGCAGAACCGGATCCCCGACCCGGTGGACTACATCGAGATGCGGCGCCGCACGTTCGGCTCGGACCTGACGATGAGCCTGTGCCGGCTCTCGCACGGGAACGTGGTGCCGCCGGAGATCTACCGGACGCGGACGCTGCGGTCCATCGAGAACGCGGCGGCGGACTACGCGTGCCTGCTCAACGATGTGTTCTCGTACCAGAAGGAGATCGAGTACGAGGGCGAGCTGCACAACTGCATCCTGGTGGTGCAGAACTTCCTGGACTGCGACAAGGACCGCGCGGTGCGGGTCGTGGTCGACCTGATGAACGCGCGGATGAGCCAGTTCCAGCACGTCGTGGCCGAGGAGCTGCCCGCGCTGTTCGAGCAGTTCGACCTGGACGACGCGGCCCGCGAAGTGCTGCTCGGCTACGTGGAGGAGCTGCGGAACTGGCTGTCCGGAATCCTGGTGTGGCACGACGGCTGCTACCGCTACCAGGAGTCGGCGCTGCGCAGGCAGCCCGCCGCGGCGCCGGTCGTGGCGACCGCGGTGCTGGGCGGTCCGACCGGGATCGGCACCTCGGCGGCCCGCATCGCGGAGACTCTGCGTGCCGGGGTGAGTTGATCCCGTTTCGTAGGACTCGGGTGGCGGAACCTCAGCGGTTTCCTCGCTGCGGGATCGTTTTCACCGGTGGCTCCGCCACAGGAGAAAACGCTGTCCTCGCGAGGGAACCGCTGAGAACCCGCGGCTGGTCACCTTGCTCTGGTGGTCGCTGCTCAGCGGCTGCGCCGCTGACAAGACACTGCAGGACCTGCGGCCTGGTTTCGACGACTGCGGTTCGGAGCCGCCCGTTCGGCCTCGGGGGCGGGCGGGCCGCTCCGTCCGTCAGGTGGCGGTGGTGATGGGCTGCGGGGTTTCCTCGTCATCTGTGCTGCGCCGGAACGGGGCCGCGAGGGTCGGCAGGACGTGGTGCCGGTTGCGGATCAGCGCGGCGATGGCGAGCACCGCGTACACCGCGCACAACACGTAGCGCGCCGTCTGACCGGGCAGCGCGAACTGGGCGGCGAACAGTCCCAGCAGCGTCCACGCGGCCCAGCGGGGGAACCGCAGCGCCAGCAGCGCGGCCACGCCCAGCAGCGTCTGGGTGGCGGTGAGCAGGAACTCCTCGACCTGCCGGGCGTCCAGGTGCAGCGCCGTTCCCCCGCCACCGGCGAGGTAGGCCAACGGGAGGCTGCCGACGAGCAGCGTCCACTGGTTCACCTTGCTGGAGATGAGGGTGCCGATCGCGTCGTCGCCCTTGCCGCGGACCGCGAACAGGATCGCCACGATGAACTCCGGCGCCTCCGAGGCCAGCGGCGCCAGCCACTGCACCAGCAGGAACCGGTCGATGCCGAGCTCCGTGCCCGCGGCGATCAGGTTGTGCGCGAACGGTTCCGCGCAGGCGAGGATGACCGCGGCGGCGAAGACGAACAGCAGCACCACCAGCGTGCGGCGCGGCCGCTTCGGCAGCCGCCCGATAGTGGCGGCCGGGCCGACCAGGTCCGGCTCCTCGGCTTCCGCGCGGGAGACCTTCCACAGGTAGAACGCGAAGAACCCGAGCAGCGCGAAGCCCAGCAGCAGCGAGATCTGCCCGGTGGCGGGCACGACGAACGCGACGACCGAGGCGATGGCCAGGAACCCGAGTTCCACCCGGTACGGCGAGTCCAGGGTCAGCTCGCGCACCGTGGCGCCGGTCCGCCTCTTCGCGACGGCGAGCCCGATCAGCACCACCGAGGACCAGCCGAGACCGAGCAGCAACCGGTTCGAGCCGGTCATGTTCGCGGCCGCGTAGGCGACGTACTCGGGGTTCGACCCGGCGGTGTAGGCGAAATACAGGTCGACGGCGTACTCGGGAAGCACGGCGATCACGGCGAGGATCGCGATCGCCAGGCCACCGGAGATGTCGACCTGCGCGGCCTCGGCGGCCCAGGCGAGCACGAACGAGGCGGCGACGACGGCCATGCCGAACAGCAGCAGCCCGAGCAGCGGCGCCGGATCCGCTCCGGTGGCGCGCACGACGAGCGCGGGCGCGGTGAGCGCGACGCACAGCCCGATCGGGCGCAGCAGCTTGACGAACACGGGGAGGGTTCCTTCCTGGGCGGTGGCGCCTCGCCGTGACGTCCAGGGGGTCTCGGCCAAGCGGTGCGACGGCTGGCCGAAGGTCTCGCCCACCCGGCCTGGACCGGGCGCCGCCGCCGGAGAACGCGGGGTTCTCAGCATGTCGACGGCGGGCTTGCGGGCTACTCCCCTTCGGAACGAACACGAGGCTGTCACCTGCGGCGATGTCGCCACAACCGATGATCGGAACGCCCCCGCGGCGAGATTTCCACCGCCCCGCACCGGATTCGCGCCGTCGGTGCGCCGAAACCCGCCGCGCGGCGCACCGCAGGACCGGGCGTGCCCAGCGGCGGCAGGCGGGTGGCACCCCCCGGGAGCGCCGGGCGGCCACGCCTGGGCGCCTCCGATGCGCGGTCGGTGGCGTGACCACGCTCACGCCGGGCCGTGCGGCGCACCGCACGGCGACCGGTGATCGGCGAATGGCGTAGTTTCACTCCCAGGAGACGGGATTCCCGGTGAGGGATTTCCCGACGCCCACCCCCGCCCGTTCCGCCCCCAGGGAGTAGCCATGTGCCGTTTGCTCGGTGTCGTCGCCCGCGAGCCCGCGGCGCTCGGCGACCTGCTGGCGGAGGAAATCCCTGAATTCCTGGCCTTGTCGCGGGAACACGCGGACGGCTGGGGAATCGCGTCCTGGGCGGGCGACGAGGCGGCGGTGGTGCGCGACGTCGCGGCCGCCCACGACTCGGCCCGGTTCGCGGCGGCGACGCGCACCGAACTGGATTCGGGACTGCTGCACATCCGGCTCGCCAGCTCGGGCTCCCCGGTGGCGCCGCAGAACACGCACCCGTTCGTCGGGCCGGGAATCGCCTTCGCGCACAACGGTTTCTTCGCTCCGAGGGACGCGCTGGACGCGGTGATCCCGGCGGAGCTGCTGGCCACCGCGGCGGGGAACACCGATTCGGAGCGCTACTTCCTGCTGCTGCGCGCGCTGCTGCGCGAGCACGACCCGGCGACGGCGATCTCGCTGGCGGCCGCGCGGATCCGGGCTCGTGCCACCGAATTCGCGAGCCTGAACTGCCTGCTGCTGACCGAGGAAGCGCTGTACGCGTACTCCGAGGAGGACCCGCGGTCGGAGGTGAGCAAGCGCCGCGGCCCGGACTTCTTCCGGCTGCGCTACCACGCGACCGCGGACCGGGTCGTGGTCGGCTCCAGCGGGCTGCCGACCGCGGAAGCGGAGTGGTCGTTGCTGCCCTACCGCCAGGTCCTGGAGATCCACCGGAGCGACCTGCGGGTGACGATCCACCCCGCGGACCCGGCCGCCACCGCGGCCTGATCCGCCCGGTTCGCCCGGGTTCCGGACGCCGGGCCTCCCGCGCCCGGATCATCCCTTCCCACGATGTGGTACGCGCTGGACCACCGCGGCCAGCGCGTTCCGCGCGCCGATTTCGGGGCGCCAAGCGGCTTTTGCGGCTCTCCGCCCGCTCGGGTACAAACGATCACGCACTCGATCAGGAAGTGCTCGCCCGCGGGCATCGCCGCCGCGGGCCGATTCCCCGTGACGCGCCCCGCCCTCCGGGTGCCCGCGCGCGTCCACCGCTGACCCCCGGGAAGCCGAGAAACACCATGAACAGCCCAGCACCACCCGCCGACACCACGTCCACATCGGACGGTTCGGCGAACACTCCCCGCCTGCGCAAGGAACTCGGCTTCTGGAGCCTGACCGCGATCGGGTTCAGCGGCATCATGGGCTCCGGCTGGTTGTTCGGCGCCCAGTACGCCGCCCAGGCGGCCGGTCCCGCCTCGCTGCTGTCCTGGCTGGTCGGCGGCGCGGCCTTCACCCTCATCGCGCTGGTGCTCATCGAACTCGGCGCGAGCCGGCCGGTGGCGGGCGGCATCGTGCGGTGGCCGTTCCTGTCCAACGGGCCGCTGACCGCCGGGATCGTCGGCTGGTCGGTGCTGCTGGCCACCAGCAGCGCCACCGCGGCCGAAGCCTCCGCGATCACCCAGTACGCCAGCCACTACCTGCCGTGGCTCTACGAGGACGGCGCGCTGACCGCCCCCGGCCTGGTGCTCTCCGCCGGGCTGCTGGCGCTGGTGATGCTGCTGAACTGGTTCGGCGTCCGGTTGTTCGCGCGGGTCAACTTCGTGCTCACCGCCATCAAGTTCGGCGTTCCGGTGATCACGCTGGCCGCGCTGCTGGCCTCCGGGTTCTCCCAGGGCGGCGATCCGGTCGCCGCGGGCGGCGGGTTCGCGCCGTACGGCTGGACGGCGGCGCTGAGCGCGGTCGCCACGGCCGGGATCATCTACACCATCAACGGTTTCGCACCGACGATCGACCTGGCCGCCGAGGCCCGCGACCCGCGCCGGGACATCCCGCGCGCGGTGCTCACCGCGATCGGCCTGGCGGTGCTGCTGTACCTGGGCCTGCAGGTGGCGTTCCTGTACGCGGTGCCGGAGAGCGCGCTCGCCGGCGGCTGGCACGGCATCGACTTCAGCTCCCCGTTCGGCGAGCTCGCGCTGCTGCTGAACCTGGGCTGGCTGGCCGCGCTGCTCTACGCCGATGCCGTGATCTCCCCCGGCGGGGCGCTGCTGGTGGGCATCGCGGGCAACAGCCGCGTCACCTACGCGATGGCGCGCAACGGCGCGCTGCCGAAGCGGGTCACCGAGGTGCACGCCGGGTCCGGGGTGCCGCGCGCGGCGCTGCTGGTCAACTTCACGCTGGCGCTGATCCTGCTCGCCCCGTTCGACGGCTGGCAGGACATCATCGGTGTGGCGGGCAACCTGTTCCTGCTGAACTACTCGGTGGCCGCGGTGTCGGCGGCCGCGTTCCGCCGGGCCCGCCCGGACGCGGTGTCCGGCTGGGTGCCGGGGATGCGCTGGATCACGCCGCTGAGCTTCGTGGTCTCCGCCGAGATCATCTACTGGTCGCAGTGGGAGAAGCTGAGCGTGGTGCTGCCGCTGGCGGTGCTCGCGGTGCCGCTGTTCGCGCTGATCACCAAGTACCGCGGGGTGTTCTTCGCGCAGCTGCGGCAGAGCGCGTGGCTGGTCACGTACCTGGTGGTGCTGTTCGCGATCTCGGCGCTGGGCGGTTTCGGCGGTACCGAGCTGATCCCGGCACCGCTGGACAGCGCGCTGGTCGCCGTCGTCGCGCTGCTGATCTACTTCTGGGGCGCGCGCTCCGGTGAGCGGCACCTGGCGAACTCCGCCGTCGACACCGACGAGCAGGAGACCACCGACTGATCGGCCGCGGCGGGACACCGCCGCGCACCGGAACGGCCCGCGGCGCACCACGCACCGCGGGCCGTCCCGCGTTCAGCCCTCCAGGGTGAGGCGGATGCGCTGCTCCAGGCTGCGCTGCAGGTGCGCCCGCATCGCGGCGCGGGCGTCGTCCGGAGACCGGTCGCGCAGTGCGCGCAGGATCCGCTCGTGCTCGGTGTTGAGCGTGTCGAAGTCGCCGTAGGCGCGCGGCGGCCCGCTGTCGTAGATCCGCAGCTGGGCGGTGAGCTTGACCAGCAGCCCGGTGATGGTGGCGTTGTGCCCGGCCTCCCACAACGCCTCGTGGAACCGGAAGTTCCCGGCGCGCACCTCGTCGTCCGCGGCGGAGCCGCAGCACTGCCGGTGGTGGTGTTCCAGGCGGGCGATGTCCAGGTCGGTGTGGCGCAGCGCGGCGGTGGCGGCGGCCTCGGATTCGAGGGCGAGCCGCGCTTCGTAGATCTCCACCACGTCTTCCGGGCGCCCGGCCCGAACTCGGTAGCCGCGTACCGCGCGTTCCAGCAGGCCGTCGTGTTCGAGCAGCGCGAGCGCTTCGCGGATCGGGGTGCGGGAGGCGCCGTACTCCGCGCTGAGCGCGGTCTCCATCAGCACCGCACCGGCGGGGAACGCGCCGTCGAGCACGTCCTGCCGGAGCCGCCAGTACTGCCGCGCCGCCTGGTCGAAACCCTCCTCGGTCCCGTCCGGCTTCTTCCGGTTCGCGCTCGCGGCCATTCGACTTCCTTCGTCCCGCACGTCCATCCGATCCCGCTCAGCCTATGCCACCCGTGTGTATGCTCGCGTATACGTACGTCGACGGAAAGAGGGATCTCGTGCCGGACCGCGGGGAAGTGCTGGTCGGGGCGCAGCAGCTCGCCGCGGAGCTCGCCGCGCGCCCCGATGAGCTGTTCGTCGCCGACGTGACCGTCGCGATGGCGAGCCCGCGCCACGACGGCGACTACCGCGCCGAGTCCGGCCGGGCGGGCTGGGAACGGGCTCGCATCCCGGGTTCCGCGCACCTCGACCTGCGCACCCGGTTCGCCGACCCGGCCGCCGGATTCCACTTCGGACGGACGAGCCCGGCGGAGGTCCGGGCGGAACTCGCGCGGTGCGGCGTCGGCCCCGGCACGTCGGTGGTGCTGCACGACGACGGGCGGATGCAGTGGGCGGCCCGCGCCTGGTGGATGCTGCGCGGCGCCGGGGTGCGCGCCCGGGTCCTCGACGGCGGACTGCCGGCCTGGCTGCGGCTTCCCGGCGCGCCCGTCGAGCGGGGCGCGCCGGTGCGCGAGCACGCAGCCGCCCCCGCGGAACCCGACGCGGAACCCGACGCGGAGCCGGTACCGGAAGCGTGGGCGGACCGGGACGAGGTGCTGGCCATCAGCACCGGCGCGCGGCCGGGCACGTTGCTCTGCGCACTGTCCCCCGAGCACTTCGCGGGCACCGTCCCCACCCGCTACCGCCGTCGCGGGCACATTCCGAACAGCCGGAACCTGCCCGCGGCCGGGTTCCTCGACGCCGACGGCACCGTCGCCGCCCCCGCGCGGCTGGCCGAACGACTGGGTCCCGCGCTCGCCGGCGCCGCCGAGCCGATCGTCGTGTACTGCGGCGGCGGCGTCTCCGCGTGCCTGAGCGCGCTGGCGTTGACCCTCGACGGGTACGACTCGGTGCGGGTCTACGACGGGTCGCTGGAGGAGTGGACGGCCGACCCGTCGCTGCCGGTGACGAGGTCCGGCACGTGAGCGCGCCCGCGCGGCGATGTCCGGGCCACCGCCCGCACCCGGCCACCGCCCCGCACCCAGCCACCACCTCGACGAGGACCGAACCCATGACCCACCCCTTCCCGGACGCCACCGCGGCCGCCGACACCTTGGCGTTGCTGCGCGAACGCACCCCGCTGGTGCAGTCGCTGACGAACCTGGTGTCGGCGAACCTGCTCACCAACGTGCTGCTCGCCGCGGGCGCCACCAACGCCGTCATCGACAACCCGCACGAGGCGGGCGGGTTCGCCCGGGTCGCCGACGCGGTCCTGATCAACCTGGGCACCCCGCACGACGAGCAGGCCGCCGCGTTCACCGCCGCCGCCGAGTCCGCGCGCGCCGCCGGTCACCCGTGGGTGCTGGACCCGGTGGGCGTCGGCGGGCTCCCGTGGCGCACCGAGCTCGCGGGCGGCCTGCTGGCCCACCACCCGACCGCGATCCGCGGCAACGCCTCCGAGATCACCGCGCTGGCCGGGACGGCCGCTTCCGGGCGCGGGGTGGACAGCGCCTCCGACGCGGCCGAGTCGGTGCCCGCCGCGCGTGCGCTGCTGGCGAGCACCGACGTGGTGTCGGCCTCCGGGCCCGTCGACCACATCACCGGGCGCACCGCGACCGGCGAGATCACCACCGTCCGGGTGCACGGCGGCAGCGCGCTGCTGCCGAAGGTCACCGCCACCGGATGCTCCCTCGGCGCTCTCAGCGCCGCCTACCTCGCCGTGGCCCCCGACCCGCTCACCGCGCTGGTCGCCGCGCACGCGCACTTCGCGGTCGCCGCCGAACGCGCCGAACCGCGCAGCGGCGGACCGGGCACGTTCGTGCCCGCGTTCCTCGACGCGCTCGCCGCGGTGGAACCCGCGGACCTGCGCGCCGGTGCGCGCATCGACCTCGCGCCGACCGGGCGGCGATGACCGTGGGCATCCGGACGCTGTGGTACCTCACCCCCGCCGACGGGCGGTACCCGTGGAGCCCGGGCGGGCTGCACCCGTTCGACGCGGACCGCTACGCGGAACTGGCTCGCACCATCGACCGCGGCGGGTTCCACGGGGCGCTGGTGGCGACCTGGCCGAACGACCCGTTCGTCTCGGCCGGTTTCGCCGCCGCGCAGACCCGGCGGATGAAGTTCCTCGTCGCCGTCTACGCCCGGATGATCCCGGCGCGGCTGCTGGCCGAGAAGGCGCTCGCCTTCGACGCGTTCAGCGGTGGCCGGTTGCTGATCAACGCGGTGAACGGGCGGGACAACATCCTCGCCCGCTACGACATGGACACCGAGCACGACGAACGCTACGAGCTCGGCCGGGACTACTGGAAGCGGTTCCGGGAGCTCTACGCCGAAGGTGCCGACTCGAACTTCCCGAACACGCCGCTGCGCCTGGAACCCACCCGGCCGGACGGGGTGCCGATCTGGGGCGCGGGTGATTCGGCCGCGGGGCTGGAGAACTCGGGGCACGTGCTCGACACGTACCTGACGATGATGCGCGATCCCGGTTTCCTGCGGGAGAAGTTCGACGCGGCCCGCGCCTCCGCCGCCGCGCAGCGCCGCGACCTGACCGGATTCGGGGCGCTGGCCGGCGTCATCACCCGCCGCACCGGGGCGGAGGCGCTGGAGCGGTTCCGCTCCCTGTTCGAGGAGACCGGCGTCGAGCGGATCACCGAGGTGCTGGACGGGGCCGTGCGCAGGCGCACCCACGGCAGGCAGGACCTCGCCACGTTCACCGCCCGCGACGCGCAGCGGCAGGGCTGGGTGGATTCGCTGCTGGCGGGGCGGATCCCGGAACCGGCGGACCTGGTCATCGGGGACGGGTTGTACGCGGGCATCACCGCCTGGTCGCCGCTGGACATCTTCGCGACCGGTTCGTCGGCGGTGTACTTCGTCGGGACCCCGGACCGGATCGCGGGGGTCGTCTCGGACGTGCGGGAACGCACCGGGCTCACCGACCTGATCCTCGCAGGGTGGCCGCTGGCCGCGGAGGCGGAGGTCGTCGCCGAGCACCTGGTGCCGCGGTTCGCCGAACTCTGACGCCGCAGCGGGACCCACCACCTGCGGTGTCCCGCATCGTGGCCACCCCGGTGCGATCTTGGCGCGACGGGGCGCGGCGAACGTAGAGTTCTCGGTGCGGTCAGCGAGAATCCCGGCTCCGCCCGGCTCGCCACCGCCCGGCGAGGGAGGAACCGATGCGGGACACCGTGCGCGGCCCCGGCTTCCGGGGCGCCCGCCGACGGCACGTGGACCTGCTGCGCGTCGCCAGCGCGGCCTGTCGCTGAACACGCCGCTCGCGTCCCGTCCGCGCCGTTCCCTCCGCAGGAGGTCCGTCCCCGCATGTCCGCACATCCCGAGCACCCGCTGCACCTGGCCGTCGCGCTCGACGGCGCCGGGTGGCATCCCACCGCGTGGCGCGACCCGCAGGCCACGCCGCAAGCGCTGTTCACCCCCGGCTACTGGACCGCGCTGGTCCGGGCCGCCGAACGGGGCCTGTTCGACTTCGCCACGATCGAAGACGCGCTGGGCCTGCAGTCCGACGACCACCTCAGCACCACCGACCGCCGCACCGACCGGGTGCGCGGGCGGCTCGACGCGGAGCTGATCGCGGCGTTCGTGGCACCGCTGACCAGCCGCATCGGCCTGGTTCCGACGATCACCACGACGCACACCGAGCCGTTCCACCTCGCCTCGGCGCTCGCCACGCTCGACCACGACAGCCTCGGCCGCGCCGGGTGGCGGGTGCAGACCTCGGTGCGCTCCGACGAGGCCGCCCACTTCGGTCGCCGCGCCCTGCCGGAGATCCGCCGCGACGCCCTCGGCACCCCGGAGGTCGACGCCGCGGTGGCCGACCTGTTCGAGGAGGCCGGGGACGCCGTCGAAGTGGTCCGCCGGTTGTGGGACAGCTGGGAGGACGGCACCGAGATCCGCGACGCCGCCACCGGCCGGTTCCTGGACCGGGACAAGCTGCACCACGTCGACTTCACCGGCCGGTTCTTCTCGGTGCGCGGGCCGGGGATCGTGCCGCGCCCGCCGCAGGGCCAGCCGCTGGTGGTGGTGCTGGCGCACAGCCGGACCGCCTACGAGCTGGCGGCGCGCTCGGCGGACCTGGTCCTCGTGACGCCGCAGCGGGCGAGCGACGTGCCGCGGATCGTCGCCGAGGTGCGGGCCGCCGAGCAGGCCGTGGGCCGCACCGGCGCCCCGCTGCGCGTCCTCGCCGAGCTGGTGGTCGCGGTGGACGCGGACCCCGCCGCCGCCCGGGAACGGGTGGGGCGGCTCGACGGGCTCGCCGGTGCCCCGCTGCGCTCCGACGCGGCGATCGTCACCGGCTCCCCCGGCGAGCTGGCCGACGTGCTGCTGGAGTGGCGGGCGGCGTCGCCGGAGCTCGACGGGTTCCGGCTGCGGCCCGCGGTGCTGCCCACCGACCTGGACGCGCTGGCCAACGAGCTGGTGCCCGAACTCCAGCGGCGCGGGGTGTTCCGCGGCGAGTACGACTCGGTCAGCCTGCGCGAGCGCTTCGGCTTGGCCCGACCGGCCAGCAGGTACGCGAGCACCCCGGAGGTGGCCCGATGAGCGCGGCCAAGCAGGTGATCCTCGGCGCCTACTTCCCCGGCGTCAACCACGACACCGTGTGGAGCGACCCGGCCTCGGGCAGCCACATCGACTTCGCGTCCTTCGAGCACTGGGCGCGCACCGCCGAGCGCGGCAAGCTGGACCTGCTGTTCCTGGCCGAGGGACTGCGGCTGCGCACTCGCGGCGAGGCGATCTTCGACCAGGACGTGGTGGGGCGGCCGGACACGTTCACCGTGCTGGCCTCGCTGGCGGCGATCACCGAGCACGTGGGGCTGGCCGGGACGATCAACTCGACGTTCAACGAGCCGTACGAGCTGGCCCGCAAGTTCGCCACCCTCGACCTGCTCTCCGGCGGGCGGGCGGCGTGGAACGTGGTGACCAGCTCCGACGCGCCCACCGGGGAGAACTTCCGGCGTGGCGGGTTCCTGCACCCCTCGCAGCGCTACGAGCGGGCCGGCGAGACGCTGGCGGCGACGCGGCGGTTGTGGGACTCGTGGGGCTCGGACGCGGTGGTGGCCGACCAGGACAGCGGCCGGTTCCTGCGCGACGAGCACGTCGGCGACTTCTCGTTCCGCGGCGAGCAGTTCGACATCGCCGGGCGGTTCTCCACGCCGCGCTCCCCGCAAGGGCACCCGGTGGTGCTGCAGGCCGGGGAGTCCCCGGCGGGGCGGGACTTCGCGGCGGCGAACTCGGATGCGATCTTCTCCCGGTACCAGCGGTTCGACGAGGCGCGCGCGTTCTACACCGACGTGAAGGCGCGGGTGCGCAAGGCGGGCCGGGACCCGGACGAGGTGAAGATCCTGCCGTCGGCGGCGATCATCCTCGGCGACACCGAGGCCGACGCCCGCGACCGGCACGCCGACATCCGCAGCCGCCAGGTGGATCCGTTCACGTCGATCGTGCTGGCCGAGATGGTGTGGAACCGGGATCTGTCCGATGTGGACCCGGACGGCCCGGTGCCGGACCTGGAACCCACGCCGGACGCCCCCAAGTGGATCAAGGGCCGAGCGCCGCTGACCCAGGACGCGCACGCCACCGCCGAAGCCTGGCGGGAACTGGGCCGCCGGGAAGGCCTCACGCTGCGCCAGGTGGTGACGAAGGTGTTCGAC
This sequence comes from Saccharopolyspora sp. 6M, assembly GCF_020176775.1. Lineage (NCBI taxonomy): Bacteria > Bacillati > Actinomycetota > Actinomycetes > Pseudonocardiales > Pseudonocardiaceae > Saccharopolyspora > Saccharopolyspora sp. 6M. The sequence continues at coordinate 364 of NZ_JAIUJZ010000067.1, read as the reverse complement.
CGCAACGTCTTCGTCGGCACCCCGGCCTCGGTGGCCGCCGAGATCGACCGCTACGTGCGGGAGGAGGCCGTGGACGGGTTCATCCTCGGATCGCACGTCAGCCCGTCCGGCCTCGACGAGGTGGTGGACCGGGTCGTCCCGCTGCTGCAGGACCGCGGGGTGTTCCGCACCGAGTACACCGGCACGACGTTGCGGGACAACCTCGGGTTGGCACCGGCGTCCCGCTTCGGCGAACCCCGCGCCGCGGGCTGACCGGCCGCGGGGGGGGGCCCCCCCCGCGGGGGGGGGGGGGGGGGGGGGGGGGGGGGGGGGGGGGGGGGTGGGGGCCCGGGGGGGGGGGGCCGGGGGCGCCCGGCGGGGGGGG
>NZ_JAIUJZ010000066.1:0-14308 GCF_020176775.1 Saccharopolyspora sp. 6M | reverse complement strand
CGCCCCCTGACCCCCGCCCCCCGGGGGGGGCAAACCCGGGGGGGGCCCCGGCCGCCCCGCGCCGCCCCCCCCCCCCCCGGGGGCGCCCCCCCCCCCGCCCCCCCCCCCCGGGGGGGGGGGGGGCCGCTTCACGTCGGCGAGCCGGGCGCACGGCGCAGGGACCTCGCCGCCAGCAGGACGACCAGGGCGGCCAGCGGCGCGGTGCAGGCCGCGGCGAAACCCCACCGCGCGTCCAGGTGGTACAGCGGTACCCACAGCACCGGTGCCAGCGCACCACCGAAGAACTGCGCCGCCAGCGCCAGCGACGCCGCCCCGCCCCGGTTCGACGGCGCGCTCGTCGCGGCCAGCTCGTTGACGATGGTGCGGATGCCGGTGACCGCGGCGCCCGCCAGCAGCACCCCCACGACGACCAGCAGCGGGGACGGGCCGAGCGCCGCGGCGAGCAACCCGGCCGCGAGCAGCGCGTTCAGCACCAGCCCCAGCGGGCGCGGCCCGACCCGCTCCGCCCACCGGCCCAGCGGCCCGGCGGCGGCCACTCCCGCCACGCCGAACGCCGCGCTGACCAGACCTCGTTGCACCGGCCCGAAACCGAAGTCGTCGGCGACGCGCAGCACCACCAGCACGGTGAGCCCCACCGCGCCGAGGTAGCTCAGGAAGGACAGCGCCGCCGCCGACCCCAGCCTGCGGTTGACCAGCACCCGCCACGGCACGGCGCCGGTGGCCCGGCGGGCCGCGGCGGCCGCGTCCGGCGGCAGCAGCACCAGCACGATCGCGAGCAGCGCGGGGAAGACGAACGCGAGCCGCCAGTGCCACGCCGCCGCCACCCCGGTGATCAGCGGGCTGAACCCCTGACCGGCGGCCTGCATCCCGGCGAACCACCCCAGCGCGCGCCCGCGCCGCTCCCCCGGCACCAGATCGATGATCGCGGCCACCAGCAGCGGGGTGATGAACGCGTTCGCGGCGCCCTGCACGGCGCGGCCGAGCAGGAACAGCTCCATCGTCGGCGCCGCCGCGCACAACGCGGACACCAGCGCGAACACCAGCAGCGCGGCCCGCACGACCCGCCCGCGGCCCCAGCGCTCCGCCAGGGTCCCCGACACCAGCAGCAGCACCGCGAACGGCACCATGTACGCGGTGACGGCGGCCGCGGCGGCGGTCACCGAGCCGTGCAGCCCGGCCGCGACCTCGTGCACCATCGGGGTGACCATCGTGCTGCCGTAGGGGCCGAGGAACCCGCCCGCGTACAGCGGCCACACCCGAGGTCCGCGCCCCGCCCGGCTCGCCATGGTCGGCACCTCCCAGCGCACCGGCCGGTGCCGTCCGCCGTCCCGCCCCGGTTCAGATCCGGACGAGGTTCTCGACCACCTTGCCGTATCCGGAGTCCTCCTGCACCAACCCCCAGCTCACCATCCAGTCGTAGGTGCGCTGGAACTCCTCCCGCGGGTAGGGGCGCGGTTCCACGAACCGCAGCCGGTCCAGCCGGAAGTCCTCGACGGAGAGCCGTTCGATCTCCGGCGGCACCTCGCCGATGAGGTGGTGCAGGTACGGCCGCGGGTCCTCGCCGAGCTTGCGCACCGCCTTCACCACCGCGCGGTTGATCGCCTCGTAGGTGCTGGTGGGCAGGTCGGGGCTCGCGATCTCCGAACCCGCGTAGTAGGCCTCCGCGAGCAGCCGGTAGCCCTGCTTCTCCGCCACCGAGATCCACGGTTCCATCAGCGCCACCGCCGCGATCTCCCGGTCCCGCAGCGCCTCGAACCGCTGCTGCGGCCCGCCGACGTGCACCACCTTGATCTCCTCGCGCGGCAGGAAGCCCTCCAGCGTCTGCAAGGCGAGGTAGTGCGAGCCGTGGTGGAAGTTCACGCCGACCGCCTCGCCCGCCAGGTCCTGCGGGTGCACCGCGGGCGAATCCGGGTGCACGTACAGGCCTTGGCTGAGCACGGCGGCGCGCTTGCTCACGACCCGGCCACCGACGCTGGTGTCCACGGAACGCCGGATCTGGCCCCACTCGCAGGCGCGGTACAGGGTGGCCTCGCCGCTCTCGAAGTGCGATTTGGTGCTGCCGAACGCGCTCAGCAGCTGGTGGTCCTCCAGGAAGCCGACCCCGGCGCCCGCGTAGCCCTTGGGGACGAACTCGACCTCCAGCCCCTCCTCGGCGTAGTAGCCCTCGTCGGCGGCGACCAGCTGCGGCAGCGAGAACACCAGCGACAGCAGTTCCATGGTGACCTTGTCATGCGCCATGTCGGATTCCCTCTCGTTCCTTCGGTCCTGGTGGTGCGGGGTCAGGCCCCGGCGGTCAGGTCGGCGACGATCTCGCCGTGCAGCGCGAACAGATCCGGGTCCTCCGGGGACCGGGGGCGCGCGGCCGGCACCTCGTAGCGCCGCACGACGCGGGCCGGGCGGCCGCCGAGCACGACGATCCGGTCGGCCAGCAGCGCCGCCTCCAACGGGTTGTGCGTGACGAGCAGCCCGGTGCGCGGCCGGGCGGTCCACAGCTCCTGCAGCAGCAGCCGCAGCCGGCGCGCGGTCAGCTCGTCGAGCGCGCTGAACGGCTCGTCCAGCAGCACCACGCCCGGTTCGACGGCGAAGGCCCTGGCCACCGCGACCCGCTGCCGCTGCCCGCCGGAGAGCACCGAGGGGTAGGAGTCGGCGTGCTCGGCCAACCCCACCGCCGCGAGCACCTCGGCGGCCGCGGCGCGGTCCAGCCCGGCGGCGTCCAGGGCGAGTTCCACGTTGCGCCGCACCGGGATCCAGTCCAGCAGCCGCGGTTGCTGGAACACGACGCCGAGCCGCCCGGGCGGCACCGGCACCTCCCCCGCGTCGGCGCGTTCGAGCCCGGCCACGAGGTGCAGCAGCGTGGTCTTGCCGGTCCCGGAGGCCCCGACCACGGCGACGAGCTCGCCTTCGGCGACGTCGAGGGAGAACTCCTCGAAGACCGATTCGACCCGGCCGGTGCGCGCGTCGCGGAACCGCTTGGACACCGCGCGCAGCGAGATCGCGCTCATACCGACACCGCCTTGCGCCAGCGGGTGAGCCGCCGTTCCAGGTTCTGCAGCAGGCCGTACTCCAGCAGCGCCATCACCGCGCCGAACAGCAGCGTCCAGCTCAGGACCCCGGCGACGCTCTGCGCCGCGAACTCGTTGTTGAGCTGGTACCCGACTCCGCTGGAGAGCCCGAAGATCTCCACCAGCACGATCACCTTCCAGGACAGCGACAGCCCGAGCCGCGCCCCGGAGAACAGCGCCGGTTGCAACGCGGGCAGCCACAGGTACCGCAGCCGGCGCCACGGCGAGAAGCGGTACACGTGCGTCATCTCCAGCAGCTCGCCGGGCAGCGCGCGGATGCCCTGGTAGACGTTCAAGGTCAGCGCGGGCGCGGCGGAGAGCGCGACGGCGAGCACCGGGTTCGCCAGCCCCACCCCGAACCAGATGACGCACAGCAGCGCCCACACCAGTCCGGGGACGGTCAGCCCGAGCAGCACGGCGGGTTCGAAGAAGCGGCGGACGACCGGGTGGCGCCCCATGGCGATCCCGACGACCAGGGCGGCGGCGAAGGCGAGCGCGAAGCCGAGGCACACCCGGGCCAGCGTCACGCCCAGCTCGCCGAGGACGTCGCCGCCGACGACGATCTCGCCGAAGCGGTCGGCGATCTCGCCGAGCCCGGGTACGAGGACGCTGTCCGCGAGCACCGCCATCAGCTGCCAGCCCGCGCCGAGCAGCAGCGCGAACGCGGCGGGCGGCCAGCCGGCGGCGGCGATGCGGCGCCAGGCGCCGGGGCCCGCCGGTGGCGCGGTCGCCGGCGGGGCGGCCGGGTCGGTGCGCTCGGGCGCGGTCGTGGTCGTCATGCCCGCCCCACCACCCGGAACGGTTCCGCGGCGGGCGCGGCGCTGATCAGTCCTGTTCGGACGGCGACGTCGATCTGCTTGCGCAGCCCGGCGAACACCGACTCGTCCCAGACCACGGGATAGACGTCGGCGAGCCGCCGCGGCAGCAGTTCGACGGCGCGGCGCTCGCCGGCGGGGATGCCGTAGTACTCGTGCAGCTCGGCGAGCACCGCAGGGTTCTCGGCGATCACCTGGTGCGCGGCGAGCCGCAACCGGGCGATCCCCGCGGCCTGCGCGGGGTGCGCGTCGATCCATTCGTTCGTGGCACCCTGCCCGTTGAGCAGCAGGCGCCCGCCGTCGCCGGTGCCCTCGCTCCACAGCTGCTGCACCGACACGAGCTCGCGGGCACCGCGGCCGACGAGCAGGGTGGCGTTCGGCTCGATGGTGAGGATGGCCTCCACGTCACCGCGCTCGAACAGCGCCAGCCCGGCCAGCACCGCGCCCTGGTGCACGTCGTAGTCGGCTTCGAAGTCGATGTCGTTGACCGCGGCCGCCAGCTGCGCCGAGCGGTAGGCGTCGCTGTTGTTCGGCGGTGTCGCGATGGGTTTCCCGCGCAGGTCCCGCACCGTGCGGTACGGGCTGTTCTCCGGGACCAGCCAGTGCACGTGGTTGTGCAGGCTGGTGCTGAACAGGCTCACCGCCGCGCGCGCCTCGGCGGCGACGACGGCCCCGATCGGTCCCATGCTGGCCACGTCGAGGGCGCCGGAGAGCAGCTTGTTCTGCACGTCGCCGGGCCCGGTGCCCGCGACGTGTTCCAGATCCAGGTCGCCGACGAGCCCGTACCGCTCGGCGATGGGCCGGATCACCGCGCCCGCGGTGCCCTTCTGGGTGTCCTCCACCTTCGCGGCCCCGGGCGATCCGGTACCGCAGCCGGACAGCACCCCGGCTCCCGCGAGGCCCAGCGCCGCCGCCAGCCCGCCGCGCAGCACGGCGCGGCGCCCGAGCGGGCCGCGGGGAACTGGTGGGACACCACCGGTCCAGGTGTTCATGACGACGCTCCAGGAGCAGCGAAGGGGAAAGGGCAGAGGCGTGCGGCCCGGGACGCGCCGCACGGGCGCGCCCCGCGGAAGGCCGGGGTTCAGCGGGGACAGAGCCCGCCGTTGAGCGAGCACCAGTCGAGGTACCTGCGCCGGGTGAGGCCGGCGGGCGGGTTCACCGCAACCCCAGCAGGGTGCGGTAGCCGTGCGCGCCGGAGGTCAGGCGCCAGGAGCGCATCCACGCGTAGCTCTCGGTGAACCGGCGTTCGGTGACCGGCGTGGCGCGGGTGTAGCGGAAGTGCTCGGTGCCGAGCTCGGACTCGTCGAGCTCGCCCGCCACCTCGGCGACCAGGTGGTGCCGGTACCGGGCGGGGTCGGCGTTGATGAGGTCGACCGCGGCGTCAACGACGCCGACGAAGGTCTCGCGCGCCGCGTCGGTCAGTTCGGGGGCGACGACTTCGACGCCCCGGTAGAAGTAGGTGCCGAGCAGGTGGGCACCGCGCTTGCGGGCCAGGCTGAGGTACGGCTCCATCAGCATCACGGCGCGGATCGCGCCGGTTTCGGCGCGGCGCAACCGGACCTCGGGGAAGCCGACGTGCTCGACGACGACGTTCTCCCGCGCCACCGCGCCTTCCAGCAGGTGCAGCGCGGTGTAGTGCGAGCCGGTGAACTCGTTGACGCCGACCGGGATCCCGCTCAGGTCGTGCGGTTCCTGCAACGCCGGGTCGAAGCTCACCAGTGCTTGGGCGACGATCGCGGGCCGCAGGTAGCCGAGCCTGCCCGGCCTGCGGTTGCGCTCCAGCCGGTCGATCCCGCCCCATTCGCACAGGTTGTAGACGTCGGCCTGCGCGTGCTCGAACAGGGATTCCTTGCGGCGCGCCGCCGGGTCCCGCTCGGTGCGGTCCTCGGCGCCGGCCCGTTCGGCGAAGCGCACGTCCAGGCCCGCCTCGGCGAACATGCCGCGTTCCAGGGCGACGATCTCCGGCAGGTCGAACACCGGGTGGTTCGGGGAGATGACCACTCGTGCCTCGGAGCGCTGCGGGCTCACGGTCACCTCCCTGCCGTTCGTGCTGTCGATGAGCAACGTAGGGCGGGGTTCGGCGGCCGGTCAACGGATACTTGCGCGATGCGGCAACACCTCCCACATCACGGAAGTCGGTGGTCGCGGGTTGACCGGGGCGCGGTCCGGTGGCACGCGCGCCCGGGTTCTCAGGTGCCCGCGCCACCCAGCGACAGCGGCAGTCCGTGCAGCTCCTCGGCGGCGGCGCGGACGGCCGCGCCCAACCGGTCGAGCTCCTCGTCGGCCATCCGCGCGGCCGGGCCCTGCACCTCGACGACCAGCCGCCCGCCGTCGCGGTGCCCCGGGACCGGGGCGGCGATCGCGCGCAGCCCGGCGCGGTCCGGGTCGTCGAACACGGCGCACCCGCGGAACCGGGCCGCCATCAGGTCCACCTCGTGCTCCCAGCGCTCCTCCTCGCCGGCACCGGGCAGCAGCTCGTCGAGGACCTCCCGCACCGGGCGGTCGCCGACGGCCAGCAGCGCCCGGCCCATCGCCGAGCGCAGCAGCGCGCGGTGCTCGCCCTGCACGCCCTGGAACCGCAGCGGCTGCGCGGATTGCGCCACCAGCAGCACCAGCACCTGCTCGCCCTGGCGCATGCCGAGGCTCGCGGTCTCCCCGGTGCGGTCCACCAGGTCCCGCAGCACGTCGGCGGCCTCCGGCACCCCGGCGGAGGCCAGCGAACGGCGGGCGAGCCGCAGCAGCAGCGGGCCGGGCAGGAATCGCTCGGTGCCGGAGTCGCGGCACAGCAACCCGCCGGAGCACAGGGTGCGCAGCAACCGGTGCACCGTGCTCATCGTCAGGCCGCTCTCGCGCACCAGCTCGGTCAGCGTCAGGCCCTCGGCGCTGTCCACCACCGCTTCGAGCAGCGCCGAGGCGCGCGCGACGGACTGCACCTCCGAGCCGCGCTCCTTGCCACCGGTCCGCGCGGGGGTCTCACCTGGCTTCGACACGGCGCGAGTATCGGCCACCCCGCGCAGCGGCGGCAACGAGGCACCCGCCGAACCCCGCGTCCCCGCGGACGGGGTGTCCGGGCTCACCTCGGGGCCGTCGCGACCCCGGACCACCGTCCGGCGACGCCGCCCGGGCCGCTGAGCTGCACCGTCCCACCCTGTGCGACGGATCGACGGCTGCTTGACGTCGGCGGGGGTCGTGTCGAGACTTCCGGGCATGCCCACTCGGTCGGCTCTTCCCGGGCGGTTCAGCACGCAGTCATCCGCCGCGCACCGCGGCTGTACCGGCTGATCCGTCCGATCAGGACTCCCGGCACGCGGTACCGCGCGCCCGCTCGATCCCCCGACGCCACAACGGCGTTCGCCATTCAGTCCACTGAGGACTCTTTTTCGCCGCCCGGTCCGAAGCAGCACCGGAGCGCCCCCGGACGCCCGCACCGCACCGCCGCCCGGCGGTCGCGCACCGCCGCGCGCCGCGACACCGCGACACGGCACCGCAGCGGTGCGTCCCGCTGCTCGCGGCACGACCCGCAGGAGGTCTCCTTGGGAAGGAACCAGCACAAGAAGCGCCCCCGGCAGCTGCACCTCGGCTACGCCCACGCCACGGGCAGCGCCCCGGACGAGCTCGACCGGGCCGTGCGCCTCGCCGAGGACGCCGCGTTCGACTTCGTGCTGCTCGACGGCAGGCGCGACACCGGCACCGGCCTCGAACCGTTCACCGCCGCCGCGCACGCGGCCGTGCGCAGCACCCGGATCGGACTGCTGGCCACCGGCGATCCGCTGCGGCACGAACCGTTCAACCTCGCCCGGCTGGTGGCCTCCCTCGACCACATCTCCGGTGGGCGGGCCGGTTGGCTGGTCACCGAGGAACACCCCGGCGGCGAGCGCGCGGGCCCCCTCCCCCGGGCGGACGCGGTGGAGCGCACCCGCGAGTTCGTCGGGCTGGTGCGGGCGCTGTGGGACAGCTGGGACGACGACGCCTTCGTGCGGGACAAGGGATCCGGCGCGTTCGTCGACGCCGACCGCATCCGCGCCGTGGACCACGTCGGCGCGCACTTCCAGGTGCGCGGACCGCTGAACCTGGCCCGCCCGCCGCAAGGGCATCCGGTGCTGGCGCACGCCGCCGACGAGCTCGCCGCCGCCGTCCCGGACGCCGAGCTCGTGCTGCCCGGTGGCGCGACCGACCGCGGCGAGCACGCCGCGGTGCTGCCCGACCTGATCCCCGTCCTCGGCGAGGACGTGGCCGAGGTGCGGGACCTGCACGAGCAACTGCACGCCACCCCCGGCGGAGAACGCGCGCTGGCCAGCGGAGCGGTGCTCATCGGCGATCCCGACACCGTCGCCGGGCGCATCGCGGAGTCCTTCTCCGCCGGGCAGGTGGACGGGTACCTGCTGCACGCTCCCCCGCAACCCGGCCAGCTGCGCCGGTTCACCGAACTGGTGGTGCCGCTGCTGCGCCGCCGCGGCGTGTTCCGCCACGACTACGCGGACCGGAGCCTGCGCTCGCACCTGAACCTCACCCGACCGGCCCGCCGCGACCCGTCCCGGCGGCCCGCACCACCGCGAACGGGGGCCGCATCGTGACGGCACGACGACTGCACCTGGGCCTGATGTTCTGGGCCACCGGCACGCATCCCGCGGGCTGGCGGCACCCCGGGGCGCGCGCCGACGGCGCCTACGACATCGGATTCATCCAGCAGGTCAGCAGGATCGCCGAGGACGCCGCGTTCGACTTCGTGTTCCTCGGCGACCGCCTGGCGACCGACCCGGCGCTGGCGCGCACCAACCCCGCCCAGATGTCCCGGCTGGAACCGTTCACCGCCGGAGCCGCGATCGCCGCCGCCACCAGCAGGATCGGCATCGTGGTGACCGCGAACCCGACCTACCACGACCCGTACTCGGTGGCCCGGCTGACGGCCTCGCTCGACCACCTCAGCCGCGGGCGCGCCTCGTGGAACCTGGTGACCGGAGCGGACGCCGCGGCGGCCGGGAACTTCAGCCGCAGCGAGCACTGGGACACCGACAAGCGCTACGACCGGGCGGGCGAGTTCGTCGACGTGGTGCGGGCGCTGTGGGACAGCGGCGCGCACGGCGCCCCCATCGGCCACCGCGGCGCGCACTTCGACGTGGACGGGCCGCTCGACGTCCCGCGACCACCGCAGGGCCAGGTGGTGCTGCTGCACGCGGGCACCTCGGAGCGCTCCCGGGACCTCGCCGCCCGGGAGGCGGACGTGGTGTTCTCCGGGCACCACGACTTCGAGTCCGCCCGGGAGTACTACGCCGACGTGAAGGCCCGCGCCGCCGCGCACGGCCGGGAACCCGGGCTGCCGCGCATCCTGCCCGGGCTGAGCGTCTACACCGGCGCCACCACGCAGGACGCGGTCGCCGAGCACGACCTGCTCAACTCGTTCCTGCCGCTGGACGAGGAGGAGCAGCTCGCCGGCCCGCTGCACCGCGGCGGCGCCCTCGGGCAGCGGCCCCGCCGCAACCTCACCTCGGTCTCCCGGGAGCTCGGCGTCGACGTGCGCGGCCACGACCCGGACGAGCAGGTGCCCGCCGCCCTCGCCGACGAGCTCGACGAGCAGGGCCGGGTGTTGCTCGACGCGGTGCGCGCGCACACCCACCGGGACCTGTCCGGCGAGCACCGCATCACCTACCGGGACCTGGTGAACGGGCTCGGCACCGGCGCGGGCCGCGCCTCCGTGGTCGGCGATCCGGTGCAGGTGGCCGATTTCGTGCAGCGCTGGTTCGACGGCGGTGCCGCCGACGGGTTCAACATCTTCCCGCCGCACGTCCCCGGTTCGGTGCGCGCCTTCGCCGACCTGGTGGTGCCCGAGCTCCGGCGCCGCGGGCTGCACCGCGACGACTACGCGGGCAGCACGTTCCGCGACCACCTCGGACTGGACGTGCCGCCGGTCCGCGCAGCAGCGGCAGGGAGGACCACCGCGCCATGACCGTTCGAGAAGCACCGGCCGCACCCGCCACCACGGCCGCTCCGTCCGCCGGAAAACGCCCGCGCCGCACCGGGTTCGCGATCCTCGGCGGGCAGGTGCTGCTGGTCGCCGCGGTGCTCGCGGTGGTGCAGCAGGCCGTGGACAGCGGCCGCGTCAAGCGGATCTACCTGGCCTCCCCCACCGAGGTGCTCGCCGCCTACCCGGCGCTGTTCACCGAGCAGAACCTGCTCGGGAACCTGCTGCTGACGCTCGGGGAGGCCGCCGCGGGCGCCTCGCTGGCCCTGGTGTTCGGCGTCGCCACCGGGGTGTGGATGGGCCTGTCCCGCAATGCCGGGACCTTCCTGAACCCGTTCGTGGCCGCGCTGATGGCGGTGCCGAAGGTGACGATCATCCCGCTGCTGACGCTGTACCTCGGCATCGGCGCCGCGCACAAGATCGTGATCGTCTTCCTGTTCTGCTACTTCCTGTTCGTCTACAACACCATCGCGGGCATCAAGCAGGTCTCCGCGGACCACCTCAAGGTCGCCCGCTCGTTCGGGGCGAGCCGCGCGCAGCTGATCCGCAAGGTCGTGCTGCCCTCGGCGACGACCTCCATCGTGGCCGCGATCAAGGTGGAGACCGGGACCGCGCTGGTGGCCGCCCTGTTCGCGGAGATCACCGCGTCCAAGGGCGGGCTGGGCAACCTGCTCAACCGCGCGGTCGGGGTGTACGACACCGCCTCGGTCTTCGCGCTCGTCCTGTTCACCACCGTGCTGTCCGCGCTGATCATCTCCGGCGTGGGCCTGCTGGAGCGCCGCGTCCTGCTGCGCTGGAAGCACTCCTGACCATCCTGGAGCTCACATGAACCGCCGCGAATTCGTCCGGTCGTCGCTGGCCGCGGCAGCCCTGCTGCCCCTCGCGGGCACCGCCGCCTGCGCCGGGACCGGAGGGACCCGGGCCGACGGCGAGACCGCCACCATCACCCTCCAAGCGGGCACCCAGTACACCCAGCAGCCGATCCGCTGGGGCGTGGAACGCGGGCACTTCGCCGCCCAGGGGCTCACCGTCGAGTTCACCGACGTCGAGGACGCCGTGACCGGCGTGGCCACCGGCGAGCTCACCTTCGCCTTCGGCCCGACCACCGAGTACCTGCGCGCCGCCGCGCTCGGCTCCCCGCTGAAGATCGTGTCCTCCGCCTTCCGCAGCAAGGGCCCGTACTTCCTCATCGCCCGCCCCGGCATCACCCGCATCGAAGACCTGCGCGGGCGCACCATCGGCAACTCGAAGGCGGGCAGCAACCTGGACACCACGCTGCGGTATGTGCTGCGCGCCCACGGGATCGACGCGGACCGGGACGTGTCGCTGGTGAACAACGGCATCAACGAGCAGGCCTACGGCACGTTGAGCACCGGCCAGGTGGACGCCACCATCATCCACCAGCCGTTCCCCGCGCTGGGCGAGCTCGAAGGCGAAGCGGTCACGCTGGCGCGGGCCTGGGACTACCTGCCGAACTACCACACCGGGGTGCTCATCTCCGGTGACGACGTCATCCGCGACCACCCCGACGTGCTGCGGCGGGCGCTGCGCGCCTACTTCGCCTCCTACACCGACGCGAAGGAGAACCACGCGACCTACGTGCCGTGGTTGCAGGGGAAGTTGAAGCTGGACCCGGAGGCCGTCGCGCGCGCCATCCGGCAGGAGGACGACGTGTGGGACGACAACCCGGACGTCGATCCCGCCGCGATCCGGCGCAGCCAGGAGATCGAGGTCGAGGTGGGCAACCAGGACCGGATCTACGACGCGGACCGCTACATCGACCTGCGCTTCATCCCGCAGGAGTTCCGCAAGCCCTTCACCTACCCCCGGCCCCGCGCCGGGCGCTGATCGGACGGGAGCCACCATGGCGATCTTCGAAGTGCGGTCGGTGCACAAGTCGTTCGGTGCGAACGAGGTGCTCTCCGGCATCGACCTGGACGTGGCCGCGGGCGAGTTCGTCTGCCTGCTCGGGCCGAGCGGTTGCGGGAAGAGCACCCTGCTGGAGGTGCTCGCCGGGTTGCAGGCGCCGAGCTCCGGCGAGGTGCGCTTCCGCGGCGAACCGCTCACCGGGCCGCGGGAGGGCATCGGGGTGGTGTTCCAGGACGCGTCGCTGTACCCGTGGCGCACGGTGCTGGCGAACGTGGAGCTGGGGCTGGAGATCCGCGGGGTGGGCCGGGGCGAACGCCGCGCCGCCGCCCGCGAGCACCTGGACCTGGTCGGGTTGTCCGGCTACGAGGACGCCTACCCGCACCACCTCTCCGGCGGCATGCGGCAGCGGGCGGGCATAGCGCGGGCGCTCACCGCGGAACCGGAGGTGCTGCTGATGGACGAACCGTTCGGGGCGGTGGACCACCTCACCCGGATCCGGCTCCAGCAGGACCTGCTGCGCATCCGCGCGCGGACCGGCGGGACGGTCGTGTTCGTGACGCACGACGTCGGGGAGGCGGTGTTCCTCGCCGACCGGGTGCTGCTGCTGGCGGCGGGACCGGGACGGGTCGTGCGCACCTTCGACGTCGACCTGCCGCGGCCGCGGGAACGCGGTTCGCTGCCGCTGCTGCAGGAGGAGAGCCGCATCTACCGGGCACTGTCCGAATCGGACGGACGGGCCGAGCCGGTCGGTGGCTGAGCGCCGCGCGGGGTCCGGCGGCGCCGATCCCCGAACCGGCGCCGGTGATCACGACGTTCGGCCGGTGCGGTCCCGGGTCACGCGATCGACCGGGAGTCGTCGTGCGCCGCGTGCGAGCAGCGGATGATCGCATCCAACCGGTCCCGGGTCCGCACGAGCTCGTCGACCTGCCGGTCGATGCGGTCCCGCTCGGCGACGAGGCGGTCCATCATGGCCGGGTCGGCTTCGCCGGTCTCCACGCACGGCAGCAGGCCGAGGATCAGCTTGCTGGACAGCCCGGCGGCGTAGAGCTGCTGGATGAGCCGCACCCGTTCGACCGCGGCCTCCGAGTAGGTGCGCTGCCCGCTGGCGGTGCGCTCGGCTCGCAGCAGGTGCTGTTCCTCGTAGTAGCGCAGCGCCCGCACGCTCACCCCGGTCCTGGCGGCCAGTTCCCCGATCCGCATCGCGCTTCCTCCTCGCCCCGCCGGGCCGCGGTGGTAATCCCGGCCACAATCGGTTTCCTCTGACGTCAACGTCAGGTTTTACCGTAGCGGAAGCACGCACCGCACCGCACCAGTTCCCGAGGAGAGCCCGTGTCCAGCAGCAACACCTCCGACCGCGCGGCGAAAGCGCTGTCCCGCCCGTTCGAGCTGGGCGGCACGACCGTGCCGAACCGCATCGCGATGGCGCCGATGACGCGCGACCTCTCCCCCGGCGGAGTGCCCGGCGCGGACGTCGCCGCCTACTCCGCGCGCCGCGCCGCCGCCGGCACCGGGCTGATCATCACCGAGGGCACCTACGTGGACCACCCCTCGGCCGGGCTCAGCGACTCGATACCGCGCTTCCACGGCGAGGACGCGCTGGCCGGCTGGAAGAACGTCGTCGCCGAGGTGCACCAGGCGGGCGGGAAGATCTTCCCGCAGCTCTGGCACGTCGGGATGGCCCGCCCCGCAGGCGCCCCGCCGTTCCCGGACGCCCCGCCGATGGGCCCGTCCGGGTTCGACCTCAAGGGCGAGGAAGCCGGGCACGCGATGACCCGGACCGACCTGGACGCGGTCGTCGAGGCGTTCGCCCAGGCCGCCGCGGACGCCGAACGCGTCGGGTTCGACGGCGTGGAGCTGCACGGCGCGCACGGCTACCTCATCGACCAGTTCCTGTGGGAGCGCACCAACCGCCGCACCGACGCCTACGGCGGCGACCCGGTGTCCCGGACCCGCTTCGCCACCGAGGTCGTGGCCGCCGTGCGCCGGTCGGTCTCCGCCGACTTCCCCGTCGTGTTCCGCACCTCGCAGTGGAAGATGTACGACTACCAGGCGCAGCTGGCCACCACGCCGCACGAGCTGGAGGCCGTGCTCGCGCCGCTCGCGGAGGCCGGGGTGGACGCCTTCCACGCCTCCACGCGGCGGTACTGGCGGCCGGAGTTCGAGGGCTCCGACCTGAACCTCGCCGGGTGGACCAAGAAGCTCACCGGCAAGCCGTCCATCACGGTCGGGTCGGTGGGGCTGAACCAGGAGTTCACCGGGGCGTTCAGCGGCCAGACCTCCGAGATCACCGACATCGATGAACTGGTGGAACGGCTGGAGCGCGACGAGTTCGACCTGGTCGCGGTGGGCCGCGGACTGCTCGCGGACCCGCTGTGGAGCGAGAAGGTGCTCTCCGGGCGCCTGGACGAGGTCGCCCCGTTCAGCTCCGAGCTGCTCACCTCGCTGTACTGACCGCACGCGCGACGGCTCCCGCCGTTCCGGCGAACCGGAGGGCGGGAGCCGTCTCGGCGATGCGTCAGGTCGTTCGTCGCGTCAGGTCGTGGTCGTCAAGGCCGGGGGCTCACTTGCGCCAGCCGTCCCAGTGGTGGCCCCAGCCCCAACCG
>NZ_JAIUJZ010000065.1:40742-62973 GCF_020176775.1 Saccharopolyspora sp. 6M | reverse complement strand
GCATTCGGGCCGGGGGAGCGCCGTGGTGGGGGAGACTGTCGCGTGCTTCCGGGTTCGGCGTCGCTAGGGTGCTGTGCGCGCGAGTGCGCGCCAGTCGAGGAGGCGGCGAGTTGGAACCAGCGGGAACGGACCCGGAGCGGGCTGCGGACGGCGGCGGGCTGCGCCGCGACCTGAGCGGCCGGCAGGTCGGCATGATCGCCATCGGTGGCGCGATCGGCACCGGGCTGTTCCTCGGCTCCGGACTCGCCATCAACATCGCGGGCCCGGCCGTGATCATCGCCTACGCGGTGGCCGCCTTCGCCGCGCTCGCCCTGGCCTACGCGCTCGCCGAGATGGTCGTCGTGCACCCCGAGGCCGGCGGGTTCGGGCCCATCGCGCAGCGCTACCTCGGCGGCCTCGCCGGATTCGTGCAGCGGTGGATCTACTGGGCCGCGCAGGTCGTCAACATCGGCAGCGAGGTCGTCGCCGCCGGGCTCTACGTGCAGTTCTGGTACCCGCAGCTGCCGCTGTGGCTGCCCGTCGTGGTGTTCTCGCTGGTCATGCTGGCGATCAACGCCTCGGCCGTGCGGTTCTTCGGCGAGTTCGAGTACTGGTTCGCGCTGATCAAGGTCGTCACGATCGTCGTGTTCGTGCTGCTCGGCATCACCTACATCGTGTTCGGCCTGCCCGGCCGCCCGGCCACCGGCGTCGGTGCGCTCACCGAGCACGACGGGTTCCTGCCGAACGGGATCGGTGCGGTGTGGCTGGCGCTGACCGTGGTCACCTTCTCCTACCTGGGCACCGAGGCCGTCGCCGTCACCGCGTCCGAGTCGCGGAACCCGGGCCGCGACGTGCCGCGGGCGGCGCGGAACATGGTGCTGCGGCTCGGGTTGTTCTACGTGCTGGGCATGCTGGTGGTCGTCTCGATCCTGCCGTGGAACCAGGTGTCCACCGAGGAGGACGTGACGCAGAGCCCGTTCGTGGCGCTGTTCGCGACCGCCGGGATCCCCGCCGCCGCGGGCGTCATGAACTTCGTGGTGCTCACCGCGGCGCTGTCCGCGATGAACACCAACCTGTACGTGACGGCGCGGATGACCTACTCGCTCGCCCAGGACGGCTACGCGCCGAAGTGGTTCGCCGGGCTGAGCCGCCACGGCGCGCCGCAGCGGGCGCTGCTGCTGTCCGCGGGCGGGCTGGTGCTGGCAGCGGGCATCTCGGTGTTCGCCGAGTCCACCGCGTTCCCGCTGCTGCTGGGGCTGGCGCTGTTCGGCGCGCTGATCACCTGGCTGCTCATCTTCGCCAGCCACCTGGCGTTCCGGCGGCACCGGGTCGCCGCGGGGCTGCCGGATTCGCCGGTGCGGCTGGCGGGCGCACCGGTGACGACGGTGCTGGCGATGCTGTTCGTGGCGGCGGTGCTGCTGACGACGCCGTTCACCGAGCAGTTCGACACCGCGTGGAAGGCGGGGGTGCCGTTCCTCGCCCTGCTCTGCGTCGCCTACTACGTCCTGCGCCGCCGGGCCGCCGGGCGCTCCTGAGCCGCTGGCCGGGGCACCGCCCGCCCGTTCACCTGGGCGCGCGGGCGGTTCACCTCGTCGGGTCGACGCGGGCGCGGGCGGTGGGCGGGTGAGATTTACACTCCCGCATGTGTCGAACCAGCCGATGATCGCGCCCTCCATCCTGTCCGCGGACTTCGCCCGCCTCGCCACCGAGCTCGACGCCGTCAAGGGCGCCGACTGGGTGCACGTCGACGTGATGGACGCGCACTTCGTGCCGAACCTGACCCTCGGGCTCCCGGTCGTCGAGTCGCTGCTCAAGGCCACCGACATCCCGCTGGACTGCCACCTGATGATCGAGGACCCGGACCGCTGGGCGATCGGCTACGCCGAAGCGGGCGCGCACAACGTCACCGTGCACGCCGAAGCCGCCCAGGACCCGGTGAAGATCGCCGCGGATCTGCGCGCGGCCGGCGCCAAGGCCGGGCTGTCGATCAAGCCGGGCACGCCGTTCGACCAGTACGTCGAAGTGCTCAAGCACTACGACACGCTGCTGGTGATGTCCGTCGAGCCCGGTTTCGGCGGCCAGAAGTTCATCACCGAGGTGCTGGAGAAGGCCCGCGCCGCCCGCAACCTCGTCGACACCGGGCACCTGAACCTCATCGTGGAGATCGACGGCGGCATCAACGCCGACACCATCGAGCAGGCCGCGGAAGCCGGGGTCGACTGCTTCGTCGCGGGTTCCGCCGTCTACGGCGCCGACGACCCGGCCCGCGCGGTGGAGGCGCTGCGCGCCCAGGCCGCCCCGAACTTCGCGCACGCCCGGAAGTGACCGCCGCGACCGCGGACCCGGTGCGCGCCGCGATGTTCGCGGCGCTCGCCGCGAGCGAACGCGTCCGCGGCAGCACCAGCCCGAACCCGCCGGTGGGCTGCGTGGTGCTCGACGCCGACGGCGCCGTCGCCGGGACCGGCGCGACCCAGCCGCCCGGCGGGCCGCACGCCGAGGTGATGGCGCTGCGCGCCGCCGGGGACCGCGCCCGCGGCGGCACCGCCGTGGTGACCCTGGAACCGTGCGCGCACACCGGCCGCACCGCGCCGTGCACCACGGCGCTGCTCGCGGCCGGAGTGGCGCGGGTGGTGCACGCCGTGGCCGATCCGAACCCGCAGGCCGCGGGCGGCGCCGAAGTGCTGCGCGCCGCCGGGGTCCGCGTCGAATCCGGCCTGCTCGGCGAGCAGATCGCGCGCGGCCCGCTGCGGGCCTGGCTGCACTTCGCCCGCACCGGCCGCCCGCACGTCACCTGGAAGTACGCGGCGAGCCTGGACGGCCGGTCGGCCGCCGCCGACGGCACCAGCAAGTGGATCAGCTCGGCGACCTCGCGCGCCGAGGTGCACGAGCTGCGCGGCAAGGTCGACGCGATCCTCGCCGGCACCGGCACCGTCCTCGCCGACGACCCGCAGCTGACCGCCCGCGAAGCCGACGGCGGCCTGCGCCCGCACCAGCCGCTGCGCGTCGTCGTCGGCGACCGCGAGGTGCCCGCCGGGGCGCGCGTCTTCGACGACTCGGCCGCCACGATCCGGCTGCCCGGCGGGGACCCGGCGGCGGTGCTGGCCGAGCTGGGCCGGCGCGGCGTGGTGGACGTGCTGCTGGAGGGCGGGCCGACGCTGGCCGGGGCGTTCGTCGCCGCCGGGTGCGTCGACCGCGTGCTGGCCTACCTGGCCCCCGCGCTGCTCGGCGCCGGTCCCGCCGCGCTCGGCGACGCCGGGGTGGCGAGCGTCTCCCAAGCATGGTGGTGGGACATCGAAGAGACCACGATGAGCGGACCGGACGTGCGCGTCAGCGCCGTGCCCACCGGCCGCTGAGGAGGAAGAGCATGTTCACCGGCATCGTCGAGGAGCTCGGCACGGTCACGTCCGTCGAGGAGGACGGCGACGGGGTGCGGCTGACCGTCGAAGGACCGCTGGTGACCTCCGACGCGAAGCACGGCGACTCGATCGCCGTGAACGGCGTGTGCCTGACCGTGGTGGATTCCGGCGCCGGCCGGTTCACCGTGGACGTGGTGGCCGAGACGGTGCGCCGCTCCGCGATCCGGCACATCACCGCGGGCGACCGGGTGAACCTGGAGCGCGCGATGGCGCTCGGTGACCGGCTCGGCGGGCACATCGTGCAGGGCCACGTGGACGGCACGGCCGTGCTGCTGGAGTCCGACGGCGACCTGACCCGCTTCGAGCTGCCGGCCGGTCTGTCGCACTACCTGGTGGAGAAGGGCTCGATCACGGTGGACGGGGTATCGCTCACCGTGGTCGGAGCGGGACGCACCGAGTTCAGCGTGGCGCTGATTCCCACCACACGGGAACTCACCACTCTGGGGGTGCGCCGACCGGGTGAAGAGGTCAACATCGAGGTGGACGTGCTGGCCAAGCACCTGGAACGGCTCGCCGCCGCGCAGCTCGACCGGCCCCGCACCGGAGCGGACGGGTCCTGACCGCCCGATCGGCGGCCGGAGCCCGGCAGGCGAGAGGACAATGACGGTGCCGGGAACGCACAGCCGCCCGGCAGCCCGAACCGAGGGCGGGCGCACCGGTGGTGCGCCGCAGCCCCAGAGCGAAAGAGCACGGGACACGGTGAGCAACAGGTTCGACGACATCGAGCGCGCCCTGGCCGACATCGCGGCGGGCCGCCCGGTGATCGTGGTCGATGACGAGGATCGCGAGAACGAAGGCGATCTGATCTTCGCCGCCGAGAAGGCGACGCCGGAACTCGTGGCGTTCATGGTGCGCTACACGTCCGGCTACCTGTGCGTCGGCATGACCGGCGAGGACTGCGACCGGCTGGACCTCCCGCCGATGTACCACTCCAACCAGGACCGCAAGGGCACCGCCTACACGGTCGCCGTCGACGCGGCCGAAGGCGTCAGCACCGGCATCTCCGCCAGCGACCGGGCCCGCACCCTGCAGGTCCTCGCGGACGCCGGTTCGCGGGCCGCCGACCTGCACCGGCCGGGGCACGTGGTGCCGCTGCGCGCCCGCGACGGCGGCGTGCTGCGCAGGCCCGGGCACACCGAGGCGAGCGTCGACCTGTCCCGGCTCGCCGGGCTGCGGCCGGTGGGCGCGCTGTGCGAGATCGTCAGCCAGAAGTCCGAGGGCGACATGGCCCGCCGCGACGAGCTGGAGGTCTTCGCCGACGAGCACGACCTGCGGCTGATCACCATCGCCGACCTCATCGCCTACCGCAGGCGGTTCGAGAAGCAGGTCGAGCGGGTCGCCGAGGCGCGCATCCCCACCGCGCACGGCACCTTCCGCACCTTCGGCTACGACAGCACCCTCGACGGCATCGAGCACCTGGCGCTGGTCTACGGCGAGATCGGCGACGGCGAGGACGTGCTGGTGCGGGTGCACTCGGAGTGCCTGACCGGGGACGTGCTCGGCTCGCTGCGCTGCGACTGCGGCCCGCAGCTGTCCGCGGCGATGGAGAAGGTCGCCGCCGAGGGCCGCGGCATCGTGCTCTACATGCGCGGCCACGAGGGCCGCGGCATCGGCCTGATCCACAAGTTGCAGGCCTACCAGCTGCAGGACGACGGCGCCGACACCGTCGACGCGAACGTGGCGCTGGGGATGCCGGTGGACAGCCGCGACTACGGCCAGGGCGCGCAGATCCTCTGCGACCTGGGCGTGAAGTCGATGCGACTGCTGACGAACAATCCGGAGAAGCGGATCGGGCTGGAGGGCTACGGCCTGCGGGTGCTGGGCCGGGAGGCCCTGCCGATCCGCCCGAACCCGGAGAACCTGCGCTACCTGCGCACCAAGCGGGACCGGATGGGGCACGAGTTGAACCACCTCGACGACGGCGAGGACTCCTCGATCACCGGCGACGGCGACGAGACCGGCTTCGGCAGGCCGGGGGTCATCGCATGAGCGGCGAAGGCAGGCCCCGCGTCGAGGTCCCGCGGGCCGACGGGCTGAAGCTGGCGATCGCGAGCATCCGCTGGCACGAGAAGATCACCGGCCGGATGCTGGAGCGCGCGCTCGCCGCCGCCCACGAGGCGGGCATCGCGGAACCGACCGTGGTGCGGGTGCCGGGTTCGATCGAACTCCCGGTGGTGTGCCAGGAACTGGCGCGCGGGCACGACGCGGTGGTGGCGCTCGGCGTCGTCATCCGCGGCGGCACCCCGCACTTCGAGTACGTCTGCGACTCGGTGACCGCCGGGCTGACCCGGGTGGCGCTGGACGAGTCGACGGCGGTCGGCAACGGACTGCTCACCTGCGACACCGACCAGCAGGCCCGGGACCGGGCCGGGTTCCCGGAATCGGTCGAGGACAAGGGCTTCGAGGCGACCGCGGCCGCTCTGGAGACCGCGCTGGTGCTGCGCGACCTGCGCGCCCGCTGACCCGCGTCCGGAGGGCTGTCGCGGGGTGCGCCGCGCTACCGGGCAAACTGGACGCATGCAGTCAGCTGAGGCTCGGGACGAGGTGGCCGGTCCGGAACCGGCGGGAGGTGGGGACGCGGTGGAGTCCTCGGACGCGGTCCGGCCCGTGGTGGTGCGGCCGATCAAGATCCGCCGGGTGGTGATCCCGGTGGCCGTGGTGCTGGTGGTCGTGTTCGCCGTGGTGGCGGTGCTGCTGCGCAACACCCCGACCGGCGTGTACTTCCGGGTGTCGGACCAGATCGCGATGGCCGGGCTGGGCGTGCTGCTGGCCTGCGGGGCGCTGCTGCTGGCGCGGCCGCGGCTGCGCGCCGACCTGTCCGGGCTGGAGGTGCGCAACGTGATCGGCACCCAGCGCTACTCGTGGGACGAGGTGCAGGCCGTCAGCTTCCCGGACGGCGCCGCGTGGGCGCGGTTGGAACTGCCGCAGGACGAGTACGCCTCGGTGATGGCGATCCAGTCCACCGACGGCGCGCACGCCGTGCAGGCCATGCGGGACCTGCGCGAACTCCGCCGCGAGGTGGAGGCCCGCCGCGGCGGGGAGTGACCTGGTGCGAAAACGGGGGGGGCGGGGGGGGGGGGGGCCCGGGCCCCCGGGGGGGGGCCCCGCGGGGGGGGGGCCCCCCCGGGGGGGGCCCCCCCCGGGGGGGGGGGCTGCGGCGGGGGGGGGGGTCCTCCTGTCTCAAGGGCGGGGCCCCCCGGCCCCCCCCCCCCGGGCCCCCCCGTTCGTCGAGCCCCTGTGTCAGGAACGCGACCGGTTGAAGACCAACCGGTAGGCGATCAGCAGGATGAGCGAGCCGATCACGGCCCACACGAAGCTCATGACGCTGAAGCCGGTGACGCCCTGGCCGCCGAACTGGCTGCTGATCCAGCCGCCGAGCAGCCCGCCGACGACGCCGATCAAGATCGTCACGATGATGCCGCCCGGGTCCCTGCCGGGCAGGATGAACTTCGCGATCGCACCCGCGATCAGGCCGAAGATGATCCAGCTGAGGATGCCCACGGTGTCCTCCTTCCGATTCGCGCGCCGGTCTGCGGCGCGCTGCGCACACGCTCATCGACCGGGTTCCCCGCAGTGGCGTCGATCAATCGCGATCTCCACCACCGAGGCACCCGATCAAGCGTTCCGGAGGCTACGCCGTTACCCGCAGTGGCTGATCACGCCCGTCCGGGCGCCGCGGCCGTCGCGGGCTCGGGGCGCACCGCGCCCGCCGCGACCGCCACCAGCAGCGCCAGCGCGGCGGGCACCGCCAGCCCCACCGACAGCCCGAAGCCCTGCGCGAGCAGCCCGATGAACACCGGCCCGGCCAGCAGCCCGCCGTAGGACAGGGTGCTGACCTGCGCCAGGTCCCGCCCGCTGCGCGCCGGGTCCCGGTGCCCGGCGGCGCTGAAGATCTGCGGCACGATGCAGGACAGCCCGACGCCGAACAGCGCGAACCCGCCCAGCGCCGCCACCGGGTGGTGCAGCAGCAGCGCCACCCCGAGCCCGCTGCCCGCGACGACCCCGCACACCCGGACCAGCGGCACCGGTCCGAACCGCCGCACCAGCCCGTCGCCGAGGAACCGGAACAGCCCCATCGTGGCGGAGAACACGGCGTAGCCCAGCGCCGCGAACCCGGTTCCGGTGCCGAGCTCGTCGTGCAGGTACACCGAGGACCAGTCGGCCATCGACCCTTCGCCGACGGAGCAGAAGAACCCGAGCGCGCCGAGGAACACGATCGCCATCGGGAACCCGCGGACCCGCGGCCCGTCCGCGGCGGGCGGCGCGGGCTCCGGCGGCAGCAGCGCGGGCCGGGCCAGCAGGGACAGCGCCAGCAGCGCCGCCCCGGTCAGCGCGAAGTGCGCGGCGGGGCTCATCCCGAGGTGCGCGGCCAGCGCCCCGGAACCGGCGCCGAGCAGCCCGCCGAGGCTGAACGTGGCGTGGAAGGTGCTCATGATCGGCCGCCGGTAGCGCTGCTCCACCCGCACCGCGTGCGAGTTCATCGCCACGTCGATCGTCCCGTGCGCCGCCCCGAACACCACCAGCCCCGCGACCAGCGTCCCCAGCCCGTCCGCCAGGCCGGGTGCCAGCCCGGACAGCGCGACCAGCGCCCCTGCGGGCGGCACCACCCGCGCGCTGCCGAACCGGTCGGTGAGGTGACCGCAGACCTGCATGGCCAGCACCGATCCGGCGGCGACCGCGAACAGCGCCAGCGTCACCCCGCCGTCGTCGAGGCCCAGGTCCTGCTTGATCGTCGGGATCCGCGCCGTCCAGGTGGCCAGCGCGAATCCGCTCACCACGAAGTAGGCGGTCACCGCCCACCGCGCGCGCCGCGCGGCCGCGCCGGGCTCGGCCGGTGTCGTCTCGGGCACCGCTGTCCTCTCGCTCGGAGTCGGGTCCGGCCCGGGGGATTCCCGGTCCGCCGCCCATTCCACCCGGGCGGTGCCGAGACCGGCTCGTCCGGTCTGCGCGAGTTCAACCGATCATCGCGGCACCGTGCCTGTGAAGGGGGCGAACGGGTGAGGGACAATGGCGCAGGCGTCGAGAGCCGGGGATCCCGGCACGCGCGCCGGGACCCGGCTCCGGCGCGGCCGCCGAGCGGGGGGCACCGGTGCGGCCGGGCGGCGATGGAGGAGGAGACCGTGAGCGTGGCCCAGGAGCGAAATCTTCGGCTGGTGCGGGACGAGCCCCGCGCGCCCGCCGTCCGGATCGGTGACATCCACCTGCGCAACCGGCTGGTCACCGCGTCGAGCCTGCTGGGCTACGGCGTCGCGAACTCCAAGCTGGTGCCCTACGGCATGAGCCCGATCTCGATGTTCGTCCCGCTGGAGCGCTTCGGCGCCGTCACCACCCGCACCGTCACCGTGGAGCCGCGCGAGGGCCACTTCACCACCCAGGACGTGTGGCCGCTGCACGAGGTCCCGGCGCTGCTCAAGCGCTACGGGCAGGCGCTGCGCCAGGTCGACGGCGGCTGGATGAACGCGTTCGGCTGGTGCAACGTCGGCATCGACGCCTACCTGCGCGACTACTACCCGCGCACCCGCTCGCAGAACACGATCATCTCGGTCGGCGGGTTCTCCCCCGAGGAGTTCGTCACCCTGGTGGAGAAGGTCAACGCGGCGGTGCCCGCCGGCGACATCGCGGCGGTCGAGTTCAACGTCTCCTGCCACAACGTCAACTTCGACTTCAACGCGATCATCGAGCAGGTGCTGGCGCAGGCGGTGCCGCGCAGCGACCACCCGGTGATCCTCAAGCTGTCCTCGGACTACGACTACATCGCGCACGCGAAGCTGGCCGCCCGGCACGGGGTGTCCGCGCTGACCGCGATCAACACGGTGAAGGGCCTGCGGCTGGACCCGAACACCGGGCAGCCGCTGCTGAAGAACGGGTTCGGCGGGCTGTCCGGGCGGGCCATCAAGCCGATCGGGCTGCGCGTGGTGAAGGAGCTGCGCGACGCCGGGGTGAAGCTGCCGATCATCGGTACCGGTGGCATCCGCAGCTTCGACGACTGCCGCGAGTACTTCTGGGCCGGGGCGGACGCGGTGAGCATGGGCAGCGCCAGCTGGTTCGCCAGCTACCCGGGCTACGCGCTGTCGCCGGTGCACGGCGCCCGCATCCGCGGCGTGCTCCGCCGCATCGAGCACTACCGGCCGCCGAACCGCTGAGGTCGACCGCCCCTCCCCGCGGTGCCCGGGCTCACCGGAAATGGTGATCTTGGGAAATGCCGATCGGATGAATGATCTCGACACGAACGGGTCCCGGAACGTTGACTCTCCGGGGGCGGGATCACCGGTCCAGCACGCGAACTGGGAGGGGCGCATGTCCGGTTACGGGACGTTCGGGAGCAGCCTGCGGGACCTGCCGAGGCTGCGGCAGTCCAGGCGGGGCCGCGTCTCCAGCTGGGATCGGACCGGCGGCAACACCGACAACATCCGGCTCGCGCCGGGGGAGAGCCGCGAGCTGGCGCGGCTCACCGGACCCGGTGCGGTGACCCACATCTGGTGCACGGTCGCCGTCGAGGACGGGCCGCACCGGCCCGAGGTGGAGGGCGACTACCTGCGCAGGCTCGTCCTCAAGATCACCTGGGACGACGCCTCGCACCCGAGCGTGCTGGTACCGCTCGGCGACTTCTTCGGCATCGGCCACGGGCGCACCGAGAACTTCGTGTCCGCGCCGCTGCAGATGAGCCCGCAGGACGGCAAGGGCTTCAACTGCTGGTTCGCCATGCCCTTCGCCGAAGGCGCCCGGTTCGAGCTGATCAGCGAGCTCAGCCTCAAAACGGTGATCTTCTACTACTACGTCGACTACGAGCAGTACCAGCAGGCCGACCCCGATCTCGGCTACTTCCACGCGCAGTGGCGCCGCGAGGACCCCACCGACGGCGTCGAGCAGGGCGACCAGAGCAACGACGAGTTCCTGTTCGGCGGCACCAACCTCGACGGGGCGGGCAACTACGTGATCCTGCGGGCCGAGGGCCGCGGGCACTACGTCGGATCGGTGCTCAACGTGCACAACCTGCGTTCCACCACCGACTGGAACTGGTACGGCGAAGGCGACGACATGATCTTCATCGACGGTGAGCCGTGGCCGCCGCGGCTGCACGGCACCGGCACCGAGGACTACTTCAACACCGCCTGGTGTCCCAGCCAGCCGTACCACGCGCCCTACCACGGACTCACGCTGCCGGGCGGGCGGAACTGGAGCGGGCAGGTGTCCTACTACCGGTTCCACGTGGAGGACCCGATCACCTTCGACTCGTCGATCGAGGTGAGCATCGAGCACGGGCACGCCAACAAGCGCTCCGACGACATCTCCTCGGTCGCCTACTGGTACCAGACCCTGCCGTCGAAGCCCTTCGGCCTGCTGCCGGTGCACGACAGGTTGCCGCACCCGCTGTGAGCTCCCCGCCGGTCCCGCCGCGGGCGGGGCCGGTCAGGGCGAGTCGGCCGGGCGGTTCGCGGTCAGCGCCCACAGCACCGCCACGTCGCCCGCGATGATCAGCAGCGACCACAGCGGCTGGTACGGGACGAACAGGAACCCCGCCACCGCGCTGAGCACCGCCAGGGCCGGGGGCGCCGGACGGGACCGGCGGCCGGCGGTCAGCAGCCCGGTCCCCGCGACCGCCACCAGCACGCCCAGCACCAGGTGCAGCCAGCCCCACGTCGCCACGTCGTAGCCGAACACGTAGCTGCCCAGCACCACCAGGAACAGGTCCGCCGCGACCGTCGCCACGGCCACGGCCACGTGGAACGCGCCCACCAGCACCAGCATGATCCCGGCGAACCGCACCGGCCCCCGCGCCCGGGCACCGCCGGTGCGGCGCCCGGCGTGCACGACGGTGCGCCCGACCTGCACCATCGTTGATCAACTCCTCGTCCTCGCGCGCTCCGCCGGGCCGACCCGGCGGGCCTCCCAGGACATCGCGTGACGGCGGCACCACCCAGGGGCGAAGGTCCCCGAGCGGGCCCCGATGCCGTGACGGGGAGTGTCGGCCGCGCACGTAGGGTGGAGCCGTGGCCGACCCGTCGACGTACCGCCCAGCGCCCGGAACCGTTCCGGACGCCCCCGGCGTGTACCGCTTCCACGACGCCGAGGGGCGGATCATCTACGTCGGGAAGG
Organism: Saccharopolyspora sp. 6M; assembly: GCF_020176775.1. Taxonomy (NCBI): domain Bacteria; kingdom Bacillati; phylum Actinomycetota; class Actinomycetes; order Pseudonocardiales; family Pseudonocardiaceae; genus Saccharopolyspora; species Saccharopolyspora sp. 6M. The sequence continues at coordinate 51,481 of NZ_JAIUJZ010000065.1, read as the reverse complement.
CGAAGAGCCTGCGCAGCAGGCTGGCGAACTACTTCGCGGACCTCTCCGGGCTGCACCCGCGCACCCGGCGGATGGTCACCACCGCCACCGGCGTGCGCTGGACCGTCGTCGGCACCGAGGTGGAGGCGCTGCAGCTGGAGTACTCCTGGATCAAGGAGTACGACCCTCGGTTCAACGTGCGCTACCGGGACGACAAGTCCTACCCGGTGCTGGCGGTGACCCTGCACGAGGAGTACCCGCGGCTGCACGTCTACCGCGGCCCGCGCCGCAAGGGCGTGCGCTACTTCGGCCCGTACGCGCACGCGTGGGCGATCCGGGAGACGCTGGACACGCTGCTGCGCGTGTTCCCGGCCCGCACCTGCTCCAGCGGGGTGTTCAAGCGGCACGGGCAGATCGGGCGGCCCTGCCTGCTCGGCTACATCGGCAAGTGCTCGGCGCCGTGCGTGGGCCGGGTCGACGCCGACGAGCACCGGGCCATCGTGGACGACTTCTGCGACTTCCTCAGCGGCCGCACCGACACCCTGATGCGCAAGCTGGACCGCGAGATGAAGGAGGCGTCCGCCGAGCTGGAGTTCGAGCGGGCCGCCCGGCTGCGCGATGACCTGGAAGCGCTGCGCCGCGCCATGGAGAAGCAGGCGGTGGTGCTCGGCGACGGCACCGACGCCGACGTGATCGCCTTCGCCAAGGACGAGCTCGCCGCCGCGGTGCAGGTCTTCCACATCCGCGGCGGCCGGGTGCGCGGCCAGCGCGGCTGGGTCATCGACCTGGAGGCCGAGACCGAGCTCGCCGAGCTCACCGGCCGGTTCCTCACCCAGTTCTACGGGGAGCAGGCGGCGTTGGCCGACCAGGCCGACGCGGGCGGCACCCCGGTCCCGCGCGAGGTGCTGGTGCCGGAGGTCCCCGAGGACGCCGAAGCACTGGGGCAGTGGCTCGGCGAGCTGCGCGGCAGCCGCGTGGACCTGCGGGTGCCGCAGCGCGGCGACAAGCGGACCTTGATGGAGACCGTGGAGCGCAACGCCAAGGAGGCGTTCACCCAGTACAAGCTGCGCCGCGCCGGTGACCTCACCGCCCGCTCGGCGGCGCTGCAGGAGCTGCAGGAGGCGCTGGAGCTGGACACCGCGCCGCTGCGCATCGAATGCGTGGACGTCAGCCACGTGCAGGGCAGCGACGTGGTGGCCTCGCTGGTGGTGTTCGAGGACGGGGTGCCGCGCAAGTCGGAGTACCGCCGGTTCTCGGTGCGCGAAGGCGCCGAGGGCGGCGACGTGGGCTCCATCGACGAGGTGGTGCGCCGCCGGTTCGCCCGCTACCTCAAGGAGACCGGTGCCGCGGAGACCGGCACCGGGCAGCTCGGTGCGGGGGAGGCCGACGCGGGAGCGTCCGGCACAGCAGAACCCGACGTGGCGGGTTCCGGCACACCGGGTTCCGCCGCCGGGCAGTCCGGCGCACCGGACCAGGACGCCGGGCGGCCCACCAGCGAGTCCGAAGTGGACGTCCGCGCCGCCTCCGGCGAGGTCGCCGACCTCGACGGTCCGGCCCCCGGCATCGACCCGGAGACCGGCCGCCCCCGCAAGTTCGCCTACCCGCCGAACCTGCTCGTCATCGACGGCGGCGCGCCGCAGGCCAACGCCGCGGCAGACGCGCTCACCGAACTCGGCGTCACCGACGTCGCCGTGATCGGCCTCGCCAAGCGCCTCGAAGAGGTGTGGCTGCCCAACGAGCCCGACCCGGTCATCCTGCCCCGCACCAGCGAGGCGCTGTACCTGTTGCAACGGGTGCGCGACGAAGCGCACCGGTTCGCGATCACCTACCACCGGCAGAAGCGCTCCAAGCGGCTCAGCCGGTCCGTGCTCGATTCCGTCCCCGGGCTTGGGGAAGCCCGGAAGACCGCCCTGCTGAAGCACTTCGGTTCGGTGCGCAAGCTCAAGCAGGCGAGGATCGAGGACATCATGGCGGTACCCGGCTTCGGCAGGCGTACCGCCGAGACCGTGTGCGCGGCCCTGGCCGCCGAGGCGGCCGGGGCAGGCGGGGGAGACACCAGCACTGAAGGGGAGAATCAGTGAGCGAGGAGAAGTCGGGCATCGAGGTCGCCGTCGTCAGCGGCCTTTCCGGCGCCGGGCGCAGCACCGCCGCCAAATGCCTGGAGGACCTGGGCTGGTTCGTCGTGGACAACCTGCCCCCCGAACTGATCGCGACGATGGTGGAGCTGGGGGCGCGTTCCAGCGGCGCGATCACCCGCGTCGCGGTCGTGATGGACGTGCGCAGCCGCGCGTTCACCGAGGACCTCGGCTCGGTCATCAAGGACCTGGACGCCCGCGGCTACAAGCCGAAGGTGCTGTTCCTGGAGGCCACCGACGAGGTGCTGATCCGCCGCTTCGAGCAGGTGCGCCGCGGCCACCCGCTGCAGGGCGAGGGGCGGCTCGCCGACGGCATCGCCAACGAGCGCGCGCTGCTGTCCCGGCTGCGCTCCGAGGCCGACCTGGTCGTGGACACCACCGGGCTGTCCGTGCACCAGCTGCGCACCAAGATCGAGGACGCGTTCGGCACCGAGGCCGAGACCCGCACCCGGGTCACCGTGCTGTCCTTCGGCTACAAGTACGGGCTGCCGATGGACGCGGACCTGGTGATGGACTGCCGGTTCCTGCCGAACCCGTTCTGGATCCCGGAGCTGCGCGAGTTCAACGGCCTCGACGAGGAGGTCCGCAACTACGTGCTCGGGCAGGAAGGTGCCGAGGAGTTCCTGGAGAGCTACCAGGGCCTGCTGCGGCTGGTCGGCGCCGGCTACCACCGGGAGGGCAAGCGGTACCTGACGCTGGCGCTGGGCTGCACCGGCGGCAAGCACCGCAGCGTCGCCCTCGTCGAGGAGATGGCCCGCAGGCTCGCCGACGACGAAGGGATGATGGTCAAGACCGTCCACCGGGACCTGGGGCGCGAGTGAGCTCGGCCGCACCACCGCACGACCCCGCCGAGCGCCCGCTGCGCGCGGTCGCGCTCGGCGGCGGGCACGGCCTGCAGGTCACCCTCGCCGCGCTGACCCGGCTCACCCCGGACGTCACCGCCGTGGTCACCGTCGCCGACGACGGCGGTTCCTCCGGGCGGTTGCGCCGCGAACTCGGGATGCTGCCGCCCGGCGACCTGCGCAAGGCGTTGGCCGCGCTGGCTTCGCCGGACGAGAACGGGCAGCGCTGGGCGCAGGTGTTCCAGCACCGCTTCGGCGGCAACGGGGCGCTGGCCGGGCACGCCGTCGGGAACCTGCTGCTGGCCGGGCTGCTCGACGTGGTCGGCGACCCGGTCGCGGTGCTCGACGAGGCCTGCCGGCTGGTCGGCGCTCGCGGCCGGGTGCTGCCGATGTCCGGCGAGCCGCTCGACATGGAGGCCGAGGTGGTGGGCCTGGACGCGGACCCGGACGCGGTGCGCACCATCCGCGGCCAGGTCGCGATCGCCAGCACACCGGGCCGGGTGAAGAAGGTCCGGCTCACCGCGGCGAACGGCGAGCAGCGCACCCCGCAGGCCTGCCCGCACGCGGTGCGCGCGGTGCTGGACGCGGACGTGGTGCTGCTCGGCCCCGGATCCTGGTTCACCAGCGTGCTGCCGCACCTGCTGGTCCCGGAGCTGCACGAGGCGCTGGTGTCCACGAGCGCGCGGCGCGTGGTGGTGCTCAACCTCGTCCCACAACCGGGCGAAACGGCGGGTTTCTCCCCGGAGCAACATCTCGACGTACTCTCGCAGCACGCACCGCGGTTGTCCGTGGACGCCGTCCTCGCGGACGCCGGATCGGTGCCGACACCTGATCGGCTTCGTGCTGCGGCGACCGGGCTGGGTGCGCAAACTCTGCTCGACACTGTCGCCTCGCCCGCCGCGCCGGGCAGGCACGACCCGGAGGCGCTCGCGGCGAGCCTGGCGGCCGCGTTGGAGAGGAGGAGTGACCGGTGGCGATGACCGCGGCGGTCAAAGACGAACTGAGCCGGTTGCCGGTGACCAAGACCTGCTGCCGCAGATCCGAGGTCTCCTCACTGCTGCGGTTCGCGGGCGGGCTGCACATCGTCGGCGGCCGGGTCGTGGTGGAAGCCGAGCTGGACAGCGGTTCCTCGGCGCGCAGGCTGCGCAAGGAGGTGCACGAGCTGTTCGGGCACACCTCCGACGTGCACATGATCACGTCCGGTGGCCTGCGCAAGGGCACCCGCTACGTGGTGCGCGTCGTCAAGGACGGCGAGAGCCTCGCCCGCCAGACCGGGCTGCTGGACCCCCGCGGACGTCCGGTGCGCGGGCTGCCCGCGCACGTAGTCTCCGGCGGCTCCTGCGATTCCGAATCGGCCTGGCGCGGAGCTTTCCTCGCGCACGGCTCGCTCACCGAACCCGGCCGGTCCTCCGCGCTGGAGGTCACCTGCCCGGGACCGGAGGCGGCGCTCGCCCTGGTCGGCGCGGCCCGGCGGCTCGGCGTGCAGGCCAAGTCCCGCGAGGTCCGCGGCGCCGACCGCGTCGTGGTCCGCGACGGCGACGCCATCGGCGCGCTGCTGACCAAGCTCGGCGCGCACTCCAGCGTGCTGTCCTGGGAGGAGCGCCGGATGCGCCGGGAGGTGCGGGCCACCGCGAACCGGCTGGCGAACTTCGACGACGCGAACCTGCGCCGCTCGGCCCGCGCCGCGGTCGCCGCGGCCGCCCGCGTGCAGCGCGCGCTGGACCTGCTCGGCCCCACCGCGCCGGACCACCTGCTGGTGGCCGGGCGGCTGCGGCTCGCGCACCGGCAGGCGTCGCTGGAGGAGCTCGGCCAGCTCGCCGACCCGCCGATGACCAAGGACGCGGTGGCCGGCCGGATCCGCCGCCTGCTGGCGATGGCCGACAAGCGGGCCCGGGAGCTCAACCTCCCCGACACCGAATCCGCGGTCACCTCGGAACTGCTCGAAGCCGAGGTGTGACGGCCGGGGGGATCACCGGTTGTAGACGGCGATGTAGTCGACGAGCATCGGGTGCCCCGGCTCCGTCGCGTCGGTCGGCGTGGTGATCCCGGAGTTCTTGTCCGGGAACTGGCCGCCGACCGCGACGTTGAGCAGCACGAAGTACCCGTCGTGCTCGGTCATGCTCCGCCACGCCGCGGCGTCCACATCGGACTCGCGCACCGAGTGGTACTGCTGCCCGTCCACGTACCAGCGCAGCTCCTCGACCTCGCCGCTGCGGTCCCACTCGAACCGGTAGGTGTGGAACGCCTCCTGGCAGGTGCTGTCCGGGCACTCCCGGCTCGCGGCCAGGCCGTCGGTCTCGTCGCAGGAACCGCCGGGGGAGACGTCGCAGTGCAGCACGCCGTACACGCGGTTCTCGGCGTTGACGTTCTCCATGATGTCGAACTCGCCGATGGTGGGCCAGCTCCACAGGTCCTCGCGGTACGGCGAGCCCAGCGCCCAGAACGCGGGCCAGTAGCCCAGCGCCCCGTCCGCGGCCACGTCCGGCATCCGGATGCGGCCCTCGATGCGCAGCACGCCGCCCTCGGCGGCCTTGAAGTCGCCGCGCCGCGTCTCGATCCGCGACGAGGTCCAGGCCCCGGACTCGTCCCGGCGCGGGGTGATCGCCAGGTTGCCGTCGCCGTCCTGCTGCAGGTTCTCCGGATCGGCGGTGTAGGTCTGCACCTCGCCGGTGCCCCAGCCGTCCGGTCCGCCCGGGTAGCCGCGGCCGGTGTCGACCTGCCAGTCGTCGCCGGGGGCGGCACCCGCCGCGCCGGTGAAGTCGTCGCCGAAGGTCAGCGTCCAGCCCTCGTCCGGCGGCGGGACGTCGGCCCCGGCCGGGGCGGTGACCAGACCGGTCAGGCCGATCCCCGCGGCGAGCGCGGCCGCGGCCAGCCGGCCGCGCCCGCGCGGAGCCGTCCCCGTCGTCGTCCGGTTCCGTGATCTTCCGGGCAGCGCCATCGCGCAGTCCTCCCTCGGGTCGGGCCCGGCCGGGCGCCGGGCCTCGCTGGCCACCGCGCTCCGCCCGGCCCCGCCGCGGAGGCGGTACCGGTGCAGAGACGTCGATCACGACCGACCAGCACATTCTTGAGAGCGCTCTCACGGCGGTCAACCGGCGGATGCAGCACGTAGGGGCACCCGAAAGGCAGACATCGCGGCACGAGCGGGTGATCATCGGTCGCGCCGGGGCGAGCTGCGCCATGATTGTTCCGGAAGGCGCGCGCCCGGTCGTCTGCGCAGTTGGCGCGGACAGATAGGGTGCTGAGGAGTCCATCAACCGCTCACCCGTCGCGTCGAGGCGGCAGGGTCAGTCACGAGGAGATAGGCGTGACCGTTCGCGTAGGGATCAACGGCTTCGGCCGCATCGGGCGGAACTTCTGGCGGGCCGCGACCGCCAGCGACCACGACATCGAGATCGTGGCCGCCAACGACCTGGGCGATGTCGCGACGATGGCCCACCTGCTCAAGTACGACAGCGTCCTCGGGCGCCTCGAGCAGGACGTCAAGGTCACCGACGAGGGCATCGAGGTGGGCGGCAAGCAGATCAAGATCCTGGCCGAGCGCGACCCGGGCAAGCTGCCCTGGGGCGACCTGGGCGTGGACGTGGTCGTCGAGTCCACCGGCTTCTTCACCAACGCCGCGGACGCCCGCAAGCACGTCGACGAGGGCGGCGCCAAGAAGGTCGTCATCTCCGCGCCCGCCAAGGGCGAGGACCTGACCGTGGTGCTGGGCGTCAACGACGACAAGTACGACGGCTCGCAGACGATCATCTCGAACGCGTCCTGCACCACGAACTGCCTGGCCCCCATGGTCAAGGTGCTCGACGACACGTTCGGCATCCAGCGCGGTCTGATGACCACGGTGCACGCCTACACCGCGGACCAGAACCTGCAGGACGGCCCGCACAAGGACCTGCGCCGCGCCCGGGGTGCCGCGATCAACGTGGTGCCGACCAGCACCGGTGCGGCCAAGGCCATCGGCCTGGTGCTGCCGGAGCTCAACGGCAAGCTCGACGGCTACGCGATGCGCGTGCCGGTGCCGACCGGTTCGGTCACCGACCTCACCGCGACCGTGGGCAAGGAGACCTCCGTCGAAGAGGTCAACGCCGCGTTCCGCGCCGCCGCCGGCGAGGGCAAGCTCAAGGGCGTGCTGCGCTACAGCGAGGACCCGATCGTCTCCAGCGACATCGTGACCGACCCGGCCTCCACGGTCTTCGACGCGCCGCTGACCAAGGTCATCGGCGACCAGGTCAAGATCGTCGGGTGGTACGACAACGAGTGGGGCTACTCCAACCGCCTCGCCGACCTTTCCGCCTTGATCGGTTCTAAGCTGTCCTGACGGGCTCGTTCTGCTCTGAGCTCGGGTAGCGGAACCTCAGGTGTCCTCTCGCTGCGGGATCTTTTTCCCAAGTGGCTCCGCCACGAGGGAAAAAGCTGTCCTCGCGAGAGGCCACCTGAGAACCCGCCGGTGGTCCGGCTGCGTGCGTGGTCGCTGCTCAGCGGCTTCGCCGCTGACCGGACGATGGTCGGCCGGGGAGCGGACGCTCGGGCGGCGGGCTCACGAGTTCGGGCTGTCGGAAGCTTGTTGAAGGTCCCGCATGAGCCGTGCTCGTGCGGGCCTTCTCTTTCATGTGAGGAGCAGACGTGAAGAACCTCGACGATCTGCTGTCCGAAGGAGTTCGGGGGCGTCGCGTTCTGGTGCGCGCCGACCTCAACGTTCCGCTGGACGGCGACGAGATCACCGACGACGGCCGGGTGCGGGCCTCGCTGCCGACGATCGAGAAGCTGACCGGGGCCGGTGCGCGCGTCGTCGTCACCGCCCACCTCGGCCGCCCGAAGGGCGAGCCGGACCCGCAGTTCTCGCTGGTACCGGTGGCGCGCAGGCTCGGTGAGCTGCTGGGCGCCGAGGTGGCGGTGGCCGGTGACGTGACCGGGGACTCCGCCCGCTCCGTGGTGGAGGGGCTGGCCGACGGTTCGGTGGCGCTGCTGGAGAACGTGCGGTTCGACCCGCGCGAGACCAGCAAGGACGACGCCGAGCGCGGCGCGTTCGCCCGCGAGCTGGCCGAGCTGGTCGGCGACGGCGCGGCGTTCGTCTCCGACGGCTTCGGCGTGGTGCACCGCAAGCAGGCCTCCGTCTACGACGTGGCGAAGCTGCTGCCGGGCTACGCGGGCGGACTGGTGCTGTCCGAAGTGGACGTGCTGCGCACCCTCGTCGGCGACCCGCGACGGCCCTACGTGGTGGTGCTCGGCGGGTCCAAGGTCTCCGACAAGTTCGGCGTGATCGAGGCACTGCTGCCGAAGGTCGACAAGCTGCTCATCGGCGGCGGCATGGCCTACACCTTCCTGGCCGCGCAAGGCCACCAGGTCGGGTCGTCGCTCCTGCAGAACGACCAGCTCGACGCCACCCGCGAACTGCTCGCGGAGCACGGCGACAAGCTGGTGCTGCCCGTCGACGTGGTCGTCGCCGACGCGTTCGCCGCCGACGCGAACACGCGGGTCGTCGAGGCCGACGCCATCCCCGAGGGGTGGATGGGCCTGGACATCGGGCCGCGCAGCGTCGAGCTGTTCGCCGACGCCCTGCGCACCGCGGGCACCGTGTTCTGGAACGGCCCCGCCGGCGTCTTCGAGTTCGAGGCGTTCGCCGCGGGCACCCGGGGCGTCGCGCAGGCCATCGTCGACTCCGACGCGTTCAGCGTCGTCGGTGGCGGCGACTCCGCGGCCGCGGTCCGCACCCTCGGCCTGCCCGAGGACGGGTTCTCGCACATCTCCACCGGTGGCGGCGCTTCGCTGGAATTCCTCGAAGGCAAGGACCTGCCGGGTGTCGCGGTCCTCGAAGGCGAAGCCTGACCGCCCGAACCGTCGAGCGTGGTGACTAGCGGCTCCGCCGCAGGAAAGGACTCCGCATGGCCAGGACTCCGCTGATCGCGGGCAACTGGAAGATGAACCTGAACCACCTGGAAGCGATCGCCCTGGTGCAGAAGGTCGCCTTCGCGCTGCCCGAGAAGTACTTCGCGAAGGTCGAGGTGGCGGTCATCCCGCCGTTCACCGACATCCGGAGCGTGCAGACCCTGATCGACGGCGACAAGCTGCTGCTCAAGCACGGCGCGCAGGACGTCTCCGAGCACGACTCCGGCGCCTACACCGGTGACGTGTCCGGCCCGATGCTCGCCAAGCTCGGGTGCAGCTACGTGGTCGTCGGGCACTCCGAGCGCCGCGAGTACCACGCGGAGACCGACGAGGTCGTCGGCCGCAAGGTGCGGGCCACGCTGAAGAACGGCATGTCGCCGATCCTCTGCGTCGGCGAGCAGCTCGACGTCCGTGAATCCGGCGGGCACGTCGAGCACTGCACCACCCAGCTGATCAACGCGCTGAAGGGCCTCAAGGCGGAGCAGGTCCGCTCCGTCGTGGTCGCCTACGAACCGGTGTGGGCCATCGGCACCGGCAAGGTCGCCACCGCCGACGACGCGCAGGAGGTGTGCGCGGCGCTGCGCGCGGCGCTGGCCGAGAAGTACGGCAAGGAGATCGCCGACGAGGTGCGGGTGCTCTACGGCGGCTCGGTCAAGTCCAGCAACATCGGTGAGCTGATCGCGCAGACCGACGTGGACGGCGCGCTCGTCGGCGGTGCGAGCCTCAACGGCGACGAGTTCACCAAGCTCAGTGCGATGGCGGCGGGCGGCCCGCTGCCCTGATGCTCCGGCCGGTCCGCACGGGCCGGCCCGGCGAGCGCCCCCGCCGCCGGGCGGCGCGGGGGGGGGGGGGGGGGCCCCCCCCCCCCCCGGGCCCCCCCGGGGGGGGGGGGGGGGGGGGGGCCCGGCGCCCCCCCCGCCCGGGGGGCGGGGGGGGGCCCCCCCGCGGCCGGGGGGCCCCGGGGGGCCCCCCGGGCCCCCCCCGGCGACCGCCCCGGCCGCGTGACCTCGTCGGCGGGGGCGGTGCACCCACCGACCGCGGTGGAACACCGGCGCTAAGGCGGACGGCGGTCCACCGGACGAACGCCAACCGGTACTCTCGGTGGCGAACCGCTGTGTGAACGAGGACGTGATGAATCTAATCCTGCAGATCGGCCTGATCCTGACGAGCGTGCTGCTGGTGCTGCTGGTCCTGCTGCACCGGGCCAAGGGCGGCGGGCTCTCCTCGCTCTTCGGCGGTGGCATGCAGTCGAGCCTGTCGGGTTCCAGCGTGGCGGAGAAGAACCTCGACCGGATCACGATCGTGGTCATCGCGGTCTGGGTGATCTGCATCATCGGTACCGGGCTGCTGATCAAGATCGGTTGACGGTCCGGCGAGCTGGCAGCGGTTGACCAACAGCGGCCGGCCGGTGCGGCCGGTCCTCCGTGCGGCTTGGTGGGTGAGAGTGCATGACTGGCGGTAACGCGATCCGAGGCACGCGCGTCGGCGCGGGCCCGATGGGCGAGTCGGAGCGGGGCGAGTCGGCACCGCGCAGGCGGGTCGACTACTGGTGCGCCAACGGCCACCACACGCGGCCGTTCTTCTCGATGGACGCCGAGGTGCCGGACCAGTGGGACTGCCCCCGCTGCGGGCTGCCCGCGGGCCAGGACGAGCAGAACCCGCCGGAGGCGCGGCGCAACGAGCCGTACAAGAGCCACTTGGCGTACGTCAAGGAGCGGCGCAGCGACTCCGACGGCATGGCCATCCTCGAAGAGGCGTTGACGAAGCTGAAGAAGCGCCAGGGGCGCTGACGGCGGGTCCACCGCGGGGGGGGGGGGGGGCCGGCGGCCCCCCCCCCCCCCCGCGGGGGGGGGGGGGCGCGCGGGGGGGGGGCCGGGGGGGGTGGGGGGGGGCGGGCGGG
>NZ_JAIUJZ010000065.1:0-40737 GCF_020176775.1 Saccharopolyspora sp. 6M | reverse complement strand
CCCGCCCCCCCCCGCCGCCCCCGCCCCCCCCCGCGGGGGGGCCCCCCCCCCCCCCCCCCCCCGGGGGGGCCCCCCGCGGGGGGGCCCCCGGGGGGGGGGGCGGCCCCCCCCCCCCCCCCGCCTTCGCGTTGTTCGGCGTCCTCCGGACGAGGGGACATCGAGTTGTGGGCCGTCGCGGCGCGGTCGTAGCTTGGGGCGCACCGCAGCACGGCGTCGTCGCAGGAAGCAGGCCCGCATGGTGTCGTCCGAGAACAGCCGTCCCGCGCAGTCGTGGGTGCCGGTGCCGGGGGTGTCGGACCTCGCTCCGGGGGAGGTCGTGACCACCAAGATCGGTGGGGAATTCATCGCGGTGTGCAATGCGGACGGCGTCGTGCGCGCGTTCCGCGACGAATGCCCGCAGTGCGCGCTGCCCATCGGCGGCGGCCGGTTGCTGGGGGATCTGCTGTGGTGCGCCGGGTGCGCGGAACCATTCGACGTGTCCGCCGGGGGAGTCGGCAGGAAACGTGCTCGGTTCCGGCTCGCCGCTAGGTCACTGACCGTTTCCGAAGGTTCCGCGCGCATTGCTCTATCCGCGTGATGTGCGTGCGGAGCGCGTTTCGCGGGCCATTCCGGTATGGAGAACCGAACCGTTCTCTGCGACGATGAGATGATCTTTGCCGCGTCTGGACGGATCAGCCGGAATCCGCCCGGACGCCGCAGCTGGAGGTGTGAGAGACCATGCGCGGTGGGTACGCAGCAGCGGGCCGCGCCGGGGTCCGGGTGTCGGGTCCGGACTTCCCCGAGCCGTGCGGTCACGAAGGACCGTCCGCTTCGGACGGTGCGGTCCCCCGGCAGCGGATCTCCGACGCGTTGGCGGAGCGGACGCGGAACTCGTTGGCACGGCGCAGGATTCTCGCGCTGAACCTGATGAGCTCGCCCGGCTCGGGGAAGACCACCCTCCTGGAGCGGACGCTGCGCGAGCTCGGCTCGACCGTGTCGATCTCGGCGATAGAAGGGGACCAGGAGACCCACCTGGACGCCGACCGGCTGCGGGCCGCGGGCTGCCGCGTGGTGCAGATCAACACCGGTTCCGGCGGGCACCTCGACGCCGACATGGTCGACGAAGGACTTCGGTCGCTGCAACCGGCCGGGCGGTCGCTGGTGTTCATCGAGAACATCGGGAATCTCGCCGCGCCCGCGTTGTTCGACCTCGGCGAGCACCACCGGGTGCTGATCGCCTCGGTCACCGAAGGCGAGGACAAACCGCTGAAATATCCGCACGTATTCCGCAGCACCGATCTGGTGCTGCTGAACAAGGTGGATCTGCTGCCGCACCTCGATTTCGACGTGGACCGATTCATCTCGCACGCGCAGCGCATCAATCCGCGGATCCGCGTGTTGCGGTTGTCCGCGAAACGCGGCGAGGGGATCGGCGAATGGTGCCGCTGGCTGCGCGCGCACCACGACGGGACCGCGCCCATCCCCGCGTGAGCGCTGTGGCGTTGCTCGCCCGGGCCCGCTCCGCGCGCTGATCGGCGGATACGCTCGCCGGATCATGCTCCGGGCGCGGTCGCCCGCGTCGGCTCGGCGCCCGGGAAGGTCCGGCGCCGCGGGCGCCGGTGGCCCAGCCGAGGAGACTGTGATGGACCTGTCGACCGCCGACCTCGCGGACCGCGAAGGACCGGCCATCCGCAGCTGCGATGTGCAGTTCCGGCAGTACGGAGGGCGGGAGGTGTTCGCCGGGCGGATCCGCACGGTCACCTGCTTCCAGGACAACGCGCTGCTCAAGAAGGTGCTCTCCGAGCCGGGGGAGGGCCAGGTGCTGGTGATCGACGGCGCCGGTTCGGTGCACACCGCGCTCGTCGGTGACCTGATCGCGGAGCTCGGCCGCTCGAACGGCTGGACCGGCATCGTGGTGAACGGCGCGGTGCGCGACACCGCGGTGCTGGCCGGGATGGAGTTCGGCGTGAAGGCGCTCGGCTCGAACCCGCGCAAGAGCGGCAAGACCGGCGACGGCGTCGTCGACGAGCCGGTGGAGCTCGGCGGGGTGCGGTTCGTGCCCGGCGAATACCTGGTGAGCGACCACGACGGCGTCGTCGTCCTCGCCGAACCGTGATCCGGCCCAGGTGAACGGCCCGGTCGCCCGGCCGGACACGGGCCGTTCACCTCGGCGGACGACCGGATCGCGCGCGGACCGCCCCGGATGTCCGGTTCGGTTACCTGCCGGACATCTGCGCCGCGGCAGTTGACCGGCCGGACACGCGCGCGTAGCAGAGCTGACGGTTCCCGCTCCTAACGTCCGAGGAGTGGGAAGCGTTGCCGGATGAGCGCCGGTCCAGACACGCGGGAGCCGCGGACCCGGCGTGCGGTGCACGCCCTGACCGGCCGCCACGACGTCGAGTACGAGCGGGCGGTGCCGCCGCGGCTGGACCGCACCCGGCAGGCCGCCGTGCACGACTGCCTGTTCCTCACCGGTGAGTGCGACGGCTGGTTCGCGACGGTGCTGCCCGAGGCCCTCGCCGAGCTCGTCGACACCGGGAGCGCCGCCGACTGCGCGGCCGTCGCGCACACCACCGGTGTCGCGCCCGCCGTCCGCGCCGTCGCCGCCGGGGCCGTCGGCTACGAGCGGCTGCCCGCCACCTTCCAGGCGCTGCAGCCGCACCACCTGCGGGAACCCGAGGTGCTCGGCGCGGTCGTCGCGGCGAAGCGGGTGCTGCACCGCGGCCCGGCGATGCCCGTCGACCGGGACGTGTTCGAGGACGTCGAGCGGTGGTCGGAGGCCGCCGCGGCCGCGGGCGTCCCGCTGCCGGTGGACTTCACCTGGATGCGGGAGCGGGTGCGCCGGATCGGCGCGGCGCTGCGGGCGGCCGGCCGGGACTCGCGGCCCTGCCACCGGGACGGCAGCCCGTCGAACGTGCTGGTCGGCCCCGGCCGGGAGGTGCGGCTGGTGGACTTCGACTTCGCGGGCAACGCGGACCCGCACCACGACCTCGCGGCGATGCTGGTGGAGACCTGCCAGCTCGACGACGAGTGGCGCCGGGCCGCGGAGGTCGTCGACGGCAGACCCGATCAGCAGCGCCTCGCCCGCTACCGGCTCAACGCCATCGCCGACGACCTGGCGGTGGGGACGTGGGCGCTGCTGGCCGGGGCGCGCGTGCACCGGCCCGCCGGGTTCACCGGGTACGGCCAGTGGCGGTTGCTGCGCTGCCGCTACGCGTTGCGGCACCGGCACTTCGACACCTGGCTCCGGCGGGTGTGAGGGCTCTTGCTGATCAGGGTCGGGGTGGACCTCAGCGTCCTCCTCGCGAGGAGAACGCGGGGAACCCGCGGGTGGTCCGGTTGACCAGGTGGTCGCTGCCCAGCGGCTTCGCCGCTGACAGGAGAGGGCAGCGGCGGTGGGCGCTCAGCCGTTGGGGGTGCGGCGGTCCGCGATGTGGGGTGGGGTCGGGATGCCGGGGCCGAGGTCCGGGGCCGGGATAGGGGTGCCCCACTCGGTGCGGAGCGGGAGGACCCCTGCCCAGGCGCCCGTCGCGTGCTCCGCCGGGTCGTCGGTGGGCGGACCGGAGCGGATCTTCACCGAGGCCTCCGCCAGCGGCAGGGCCAGCACCGCCACCGCGGCGAGCTCCTTCGCGTCCGGTTCCCGCGCGTGGTCCCACGAGCCGGGCGCCAGGTGCTCGGACAGCACCCGCAGCCCGTGCAGCTTCTCCGCCGGGTCCAGCACCGTCCGCGGCCGGCCGTAGATCACCGCGCTGCGGTAGTTCATCGAGTGGTCGTTGAGGGTGCGGGAGTACACCACCGCGTCCAGCAGGGTGACCGTCACGCACACCTCCGGTTCGGCGCCCGCCGCGAGCACGCTGCGCGCCCCGGTGGAGCCGTGCAGGTAGAGCACCTCGCCGTCGCGCCCGTACCCGGTGGGCAGCACCTGCGGGTGGCCATCGAGGACCAGGCCGAGGTGGCAGATCAGCGCCCCGTCGAGCACGTCGTGCAGGTCGGCGCGGTCGGTGGCGGCCCGGTCCTTCTTGCGCCCCAGCGAGGTGCGGGGCGTCGAGGACAACGGCGGTGCGGTGGTCGGTTCGGTCATGCGCTCATCCTGCGCGGCGAAGTGGACTCCCCCAAGGTCCAATTTCCGGGGAAAACGAAAGGCCACTTCACGCGAACGGGCCGCCCGCCCCGAGGGGGAGCGGACGGCCCGGACTCGATCAGCCGTGCTCAGCCGCGCGGCGCGGCCGCCGGGTCCAGCAGCCACAAGGTGCGCTCCAGGCCGACGGCCCCCGCGGCCGGGATGTCCACCGGATCCGCACCGCCGAGCGCGGCCGCCACCGGCTCGGCCTTCGCCGCGCCCGTGGTCATCAGCCACACCTCGGCGGCGGACCGGATCGCGGGCAGCGTCAGCGAGATCCGCGTCGGCGGCGGCTTCGGGCAGTCGTGCACGCCCACCACCGCGCGTTCCCGCTCCCGCACGTACGGCGTGTCGGGGAACAACGACGCCGTGTGCCCCTCCTCGCCGACGCCGAGCAGCAGCACGTCGAAGCGCGGCACCGGGAACTCCACGGCCGGCTCGGCCAGCGTCGCCAGCAGCTCCGCGTAGTGCGCGGCGGCCGCGTCGGCGTCCGCGCCGAACTTGCCGTCGGACGGGGCCATCGGGTGCACCCGCTCCGGGTCCACCGCCACGTGGTCGAGCAGCGCCGCCCGCGCCTGGGTCTCGTTGCGCTCCGGGTCGCCGTCCGGCAGGAACCGCTCGTCGCCCCAGTACACGTCCACGTTCGCCCAGTCGACCGCGTCCCGGGCGGGGGAGTGCCGGACCTGTTCGAGCACGCCGATGCCGGTGCGCCCGCCGGTGAGCACCACCGACGCCGATCCGCGCGCGGCCTGCGCGTCCACGATCCGGGTGATCAACCTGGCGGCGGCGGCCGCCGCCAGGACCTCGCCGTCGCCGTGCACGACGACTTCTTGCCTGGTCATGCCTCGCCTTCCGCCTGCTCCGGTTCGGTCGCCGCCTGCTCGGGCTCGTCGGCGGCGGGGGGTTGGTCGACGCGCCGGATCCCGGCCAGCCCACCGAGGGTGATCTCGTAGATCTCGTCCGGGTCGAGCCTGCGCAGCTCCTCGGCCAGGCAGTCCCGCACCTCGCGGCGGTGCAGCGAGAGCCGGCGGTCCGGCTGGCCCGGCTGGGTCAGCGTGCCGACCTTCCCGTCCGGCCGGACGATCTTGACCGAGCCGGAGGGGCGCCGCAGCTCGGCCGAGACGATGCCCGGGCCGCGCGGGTGCTCCACCCGGTACACCGGGACCTCCAGGTAGGCGCCGAGCCACGCCGCCAGCAGGTCCGTGGACGGGGAGTCCGCGGCACCGGTGACGACGGCGCTGGTCACCGCCTCGTACGGCGGCAGGTCCAGCGCCGCGGTGAGCATCGCGCGCCATGAGGTGAGCCGGGTCCAGGACAGGTCCGTGTCGCCCTCCACGTAGGAGCCGACGCGGGTCTTCAGGAACTCGATCGGGTCGGGCTCCGCGGCCGCGTCGGTGATCCGGCGGTGCGAGAGCATCCCGATCGGGTCCTTCGCCGGGACCTCCGGGGCCTCGGTCGGCCACCACGCCACCACCGGCGCGTCCGGCAGCAGCAGCGGCACCACGGAACCGGCGCCCTCGTCGGCCAGCGCGCCGTACAGGCGCAGCACCACGACCTCCGAGGCGCCCGCGTCCCCGCCGATGCGGATCTGCGCGTCCAGCCGCGGCGCGGCTTCCTTGGCGCCCCGGGCCACCACGATCACCCGCGCCGGGTGCTCCCGGCTGGCGTCGTTGGCGGCCTGGATGGCCTTCTCCGTCTCGGTGCCGTCCCCGGTGACGATCACCAGGGTCAGCACCCGGCCGAGCGCGACGGCCCCACCGGTCTCGCGCAGCTCGACCATCTTCTTGTTGACCTGCGAGGTGGTCGTCGACGGCAGGTCGATGATCACGGGCGCCTCCAGACACGTCCGGTGCGGGTCATCATGGAGTCCGCGGTCGGCGGCCCCCACGTCCCGGCCTTGTAGTTCTCCGGCGCTCCGTGCGCCGCCCAGTAGTCGAGGACCGGGTCGAGGATCCGCCAGGACTGCTCCACCTCGGCGTTGACCGGGAACAGCGACGGCTCGCCGAGCAGCACGTCCAGGATCAGCCGCTCGTACGCCTCCGGGGACGATTCGGTGAACGCGTGGCCGTAGCCGAAGTCCATCGTCACGTCCCGCACCTCCATCGAGGTGCCCGGAACCTTCGAACCGAAGCGCATCGTGACGCCCTCGTCCGGCTGCACCCGGACGACCAGGGCGTTCTGGCCCAGCTCCTCCGTCATGGTGTCGTCGAACGGCAGGTGCGGGGCGCGCTTGAACACCACGGCGATCTCCGTGACGCGGCGGCCCAGCCGCTTGCCGGTGCGCAGGTAGAACGGCACCCCGGCCCAGCGGCGGCTCTCCACCTCCAGGGTGATCGCCGCATAGGTCTCGGTGGTCGAGTCGCTGGCGAAGCCGCCCTCCTCGTGCAGGCCCGGAACCAGCGAACCGCCCTGCCAGCCACCGGTGTACTGCCCGCGGGCGGTGGTCTCGCTGAACGGGCCGACCGGCTTGGTCGCCGAGAGCACCTTCAGCTTCTCCGCGCGCAGGTCCTCGGGGGAGAAGCTGACCGGCTCCTCCATCGCGGTCAGCGCCATCAGCTGCAGCAGGTGGTTCTGGATGACGTCGCGCGCCGCGCCGATGCCGTCGTAGTACCCGGCGCGGCCGCCGAGCCCGATGTCCTCGGCCATCGTGATCTGCACGTGGTCGACGTAGTGGGCGTTCCACAGCGGCTCGAACAGCTGGTTCGCGAAGCGCAGCGCCAGGATGTTCTGCACCGTCTCCTTGCCGAGGTAGTGGTCGATGCGGAACACCGAGTCCTCGGGGAACACCTCGTTGACGATCTTGTTGAGGTGCTGGGCGCTCTCCAGGTCGTGCCCGAACGGCTTCTCGATGACCACCCGGCGCCACTGGTCCGGGGACTGGTCGGTCAGCCCGGAGCGGGACAGCTGGGTCAGCACCGTCGGGAACGCCGACGGCGGCACCGACAGGTAGAAGGCGTGGTTGCCGCCGGTCCCGCGCTCCTCGTCGAGCTGCTTGACGGTCTCGGCGAGGCGGTCGAACGCCTCCGGGTCGTCGAACGAGCCCGGCACGAAGCGGATGCCCTCGGCCAGCCGGTCCCACACGGACTGGTGGAACGGGGTGCGCGCGTGCTCCTTGACCGCTTCGTAGACGACCTGCATGAAGTCCTGGTCCTCCCAGTCCCGGCGGGCGAAGCCGGTCAGGGCGAACCCCGGCGGCAGCAGCCCCCGGTTGGCCAGGTCGTAGATGGCGGGCATCAGCTTCTTCCGGGACAGGTCCCCGGTCACGCCGAAGATCGTCAGGCCGGACGGCCCGGCGATCCGCGGCAGCCGCTTGTCGCGCGGGTCCCGCAGCGGGTTGCGCGGCAGGTTCCTGGCGCTCACGCCCCACCCCTCTCGTCGTGCAGTTCCTGAACGGCCTTGACCAGCTCGACCAGACCGGCGGCCCGGTCGGTCAGGTGCAGCCGCAGCACCGGGCGCTCGTGCTGGACGAGCACCTGGCCGTCGCCGAGCGCCTGGGCGCGCTGCAGGCCCGCCAGCGAGTAGGGCCGCTCCGGCACCTCCAGGTCGTTCTCGGCTTCGCCGGTGATCTGCAGGAACGCGCCGTTCTGGTGACCGCCCTTGTGGTACTGGCCGGTGGAGTGCAGGAAGCGCGGTCCCCAGCCGAAGGTGGTCTGCAGGCCGGTGCGGCGGGCCAGCTCGGGGCGCAGCAGCGCGGCGGAGGCGTCGTCGAGGCGGTCCAGGTAGGCCTGCACCGCCAGGTAGCCGTGCGCGGGCGCGGACTTGACGAACGCGCGCAGCGCCTCGGCCACGGTGCCCACCCCGGCGGTGAACCAGTCGCCGGAGGCGTAGACCTCGATGGAACCGGACACCAGCGCCGGCGTCACGACCGGACCGCCGTCGGGGCCGTCGAGCAGCGCGCGGGCGGCCTTCTTCGCGGCCTCCACGTCGGGCTGGTCGAACGGATCGATGCCCAGCAGCCGCCCGGCCAGCGCGGTGGCGAACTCCCACAGCAGGAACTGGGCGCCCAGCGGGCCGGTGGTCACCAGCTGCGCGCCGGCGCCGGCGCCGCCGACGGCTACGGTGGTGGCGTCGCGGCCCGCGTCGGCGAAGCCGGGGGCCTGCGGGTTCTCCACGACCACGGGCAGCAGGCCGGTGCCCTGCTTGCCGGTGGACTCGGCGATGAGCTGCTCGGCCCAGTCGCCGAAGCCGGGGATGCCGGAGCCGCCGTCGGCGAGCACCAGCTTCTCGGCGCCGCGCTCGTGCGCCGCGCCCCACGCCGCGGCCAGCCGCACCGCCGGGTTGTCCGCGGAGTCCTGGCGGACCAGCTCGAACGCGCTCGCCGCCTCGTCCAGCAGCGCGGTGATGTCGGCACCGGCCAGCCCGGCCGGGACCAGCCCGAACGCGGTCAGCGCCGAGTAGCGGCCGCCGACGTTCGGGTCGGCGGTGAACACGCGGCGGTACCCGGCCTCGCGGGCGGCGGTCTCCATCGGTGACCCCGGGTCGGTGACCACGACGATGCGCGTAGCGGGATCGATTCCGTTCGCGGAGAACGCCGCCTCGAAGATGCGGCGGTGGCTGTCGGTCTCGACGGTGGTGCCGGACTTCGACGACACGACCAGCACGGTGCGGTCCAGGTCGCCGGACAGCGCGTCCCCGACCTGACCCGGGTCGGTGGTGTCCAGCACGGTCAGCGGCACGCCCGCGGTCGCGGTGATCACCTCGGGGGCGAGGGAGGACCCGCCCATGCCGGCGAGCACGACCCGGTCGACGCCGTCGGCGTGCAGCTCCGCGCGCAGCTCGGCGATCTCCGCCAGCAGCGGGCGGGAGGTCTCGTGCAGGGTGGTCCAGGAGAGCCGGATCGAGGCTTCGCTCTCGGCGTCCGGGCCCCACAGGGTGGCGTCGCCCGCGGCGAGACCGCTCGCCGCGCCGTCCGCGGCCAGCCGCTCGGCGAGCGCGCGAGCCTCCCCGGCCAGACCCTCGTCTGCGATCTCGACTGAAGTTTCGGTTGCCATCTGATTCCTCGTGTCTAGGGGATGGGCGACGCCGGCCGGTGGGCGGACCGGACGCCTCCGCCGCGGGGGTACCCCGATGAGCCTGACCGGGCCCACCCGCCACAGCACCCGGGGCACGCGAATTCCGTGGAATGTCGCGTGCCCGGGGGCGGGCGCGGGGCACACCCGCGGTGGAACGGCCGTTCGCCTACTTGGCCTGGTCGAGCTGCTCGCGCACGGTGTCGAGCAGTTCCTCCCAGGACTTCTCGAACTTCTCGACGCCCTCGCGCTCCAGCACCGCGAACACGTCGTCGAGGTCGATGCCGATCTCGGTCAGCGCGTCGAACACCTGCTGCGAGGCGTCCTTGGTGCCGCGGACCTGGTCGCCTTCGACCTGGGCGTGGTCGGCGGTGGCGAACAGCGTCGCCTCCGGCATGGTGTTCACCGTGTTCGGCGCCACCAGCTGATCGACGTAGCGGGTGTCGGAGTACGCCGGGTCCTTCACGCCGGTGGAGGCCCACAGCGGGCGCTGCGGCTTCGCACCGTCCGCGGCCAGCGCCTGGAAGCGGTCCGAGGAGAAGACCTCCTCGTAGGCGGCGTAGGCCAGCCGGGCGTTGGCGATGGCCGCCTTGCCCTGCAGGTCCTGGCCGCCTTCCACGCCCTCCAGCCGCTTGTCGATCTCGGTGTCCACGCGGGACACGAAGAACGAGGCGACCGAGGCGATGGTGTTCAGCGAGTGGCCGTTGGCCTTCGCCTGCTCCAGGCCCGCCAGGTAGGCGTCCATGACGTCCCGGTAGCGCTCCACGGAGAAGATCAGCGTCACGTTCACGCTGACGCCCTCGGCCAGCACCCGGGTGATCGCGGGCAGGCCCTCGACCGTCGCCGGGATCTTGACCATCAGGTTCGGCCGGTCGACGGCCTTCCACAGCTCCAGCGCCTCGGCGACGGTGCGGTCGGTGTCGTGGGCCAGCCGCGGGTCGACCTCCAGGGAGACCCGGCCGTCGTCGCCCGCCTCGTAGACGTTGCGGAAGACGTCGGCGGCGTCGCGCACGTCCTTCGTGGTCAGCTCGCGGACCGTGTCGTCCACGCCGGCGCCGCGGGCGGCGAGCTCGCGGACCTGGTCGTTGTAGTCGGCCGCGTTGGACAGCGCCTTCGCGAAGATCGTGGGGTTGCTGGTGACACCCACGACCGCGTAGTCGTTGATCAGCTCGGTCAGGTTGCCGGACGTGATCCGCTGGCGGGACAGGTCGTCCAGCCAGATCGCCACGCCCGCCTGGCTGAGCGCGGTGAGGTTCTGGTTGTTCGTCACTGCAATACCTCCACTCACGCGTTCGAGCGCGCGTTCTCCAGGCTCCGCCGGGCGGCGTCGACGACCGCCTCCGTGGTGAAGCCGAACTTCTCGAACAGGGTCTTGTAGTCCGCCGAGGCGCCGAAGTGCTCGATCGAGACGTTCTCGCCGAGGTCACCGGTGAACCGGTGCCAGGACTGGGCGATGCCGGCCTCGACGGAGACGCGGGCGCGCACCGACGGGGGCAGCACCTGCTCGCGGTAGGCCTTGTCCTGCCGGTCGAACCACTCGACGCACGGCATCGACACCACGCGGGTGGCAACGCCGTCGGCCTCCAGGATCTTCCTGGCCTCGACGGCCAGCTGGACCTCGGAGCCCGTGGCGATGATCACGAGCTCGGGGGTGCCGGAGGACGCCTCGGCCAGCACGTAGCCGCCCTTGGCGACGCCCTCGGCGTCGGTCCCCTCCAGCGTCGGCACGCCCTGGCGGGTCAGCGCCAGCCCGGCGGGGCCGCTGGTGTCCTCCAAGATCGCCTTCCAGGAGAAGGCGGTCTCGTTGGCGTCCGCGGGGCGGACCACCGACAGGCCGGGGATGGCGCGCAGCGAGGAGAGCTGCTCGATCGGCTGGTGCGTCGGGCCGTCCTCGCCCAGGCCGATCGAGTCGTGCGTCCACACGTAGATCGTCGGGGCGTTCATCAGCGCCGCGAGCCGCACCGCGGGCCGCATGTAGTCGCTGAAGATCAGGAAGGTGCCGCCGTACGGGCGGGTGCCGCCGTGCAGTGCGATGCCGTTGAGGATCGAGCCCATCGCGTGCTCGCGGACGCCGAAGTGCAGCGTCCGGCCGTACGGCTGGGCGTTCCACATCCCGGTGGAGATGTGCTTCGGGCCGAACGAGTCGACGCCCTTCATCGTGGTGTTGTTGCTCTCCGCCAGGTCGGCGGAACCGCCCCACAGCTCCGGCAGCACGTCGGCGAGGGCGTTGAGCACCTCACCGGAGGCCTTGCGGGTGGCGACGCCCTTGCCGTCGGCCTCCCAGGTCGGCAGCTTCTCGGACCAGCCCGCGGGCAGCTCGCGGACCCGGATCCGCTCCAGCAGCGCCTTGCGGTCGGGGTGCTCGGCGGCCCACGCGTCGTAGGACTTCTGCCACTCGGCGTGCGCGGCCTTGCCCCGCTCCACGGCCTTGCGGGCGTGCGCGAGGACCTCGTCGGAGACCTCGAAGGTCTGCTCCGGGTCGAAGCCCAGCGCCTTCTTGATCTCGGTGATCTCCTCGCCGCCCAGCGCGGCACCGTGCGCCTTGCCGGTGTTCATCTTCGTCGGCGCGGGGAAGCCGATCACGGTGCGCAGCACGACCAGCGTGGGCTGCTCCGGCTTGCCCTTGGCCGCGTCCAGCGCGTCCAGGATGCTGGAGACGTCCTCGCCGCCGTCGACGGTGACGACGTGCCAGCCGTAGGCCTCGTAGCGCTTCGCGGTGTCCTCGGACAGCGCGATGCGGGTGTCGTCCTCGATGGAGATCTCGTTCGCGTCGTAGATCACCGTGAGGTTGCCCAGCTGCTGGGTGCCCGCGAACGAGGAGGCCTCGGAGGTGACGCCCTCCTCGATGTCGCCGTCGGAGGCGATCACGTAGATCTGGTGGTCGAACGGGCTCTCGCCCGGGGCCGACTCCGGGTCCAGCAGACCGCGCTCGCGGCGGGCGGCGACCGCCATGCCGACGGCCGTGGCCAGGCCCTGGCCCAGCGGGCCGGTGGTGGTCTCCACGCCGGGGGTGTGCCAGTACTCCGGGTGACCGGGGGTCTTGGAGTCCCAGGTGCGCAGGGCCTTGATGTCGTCCAGCTCCAGCCCGTACCCGGACAGGAACAGCTGGAGGTACAGCGTCAGGCTGGAGTGACCGGCGGACAGCACGAAGCGGTCGCGGCCGATCCAGTCGGCGTCGGTGGGGTCGTGCCGCATGACGCGCTGGAACAGCGCGTAGGCGGCGGGGGCCAGGCTCATGGCGGTGCCTGGGTGCCCGCTGCCGCATTTCTCGACCGCGTCGGCGGCCAGCACCCGGACCGTGTCCACGGCGCGCTGGTCCAACTCGGTCCAGTCTGCGGGCAGTCGCTTGGTGGTCAAGCGGGCAAGATCGTCGGTGACGGACACGGACGCAGCTCCAGTTTCCCTCGAAGCGGTCCTTCGCGGCTCCGGCGCGTCGCCCGCTGACCCGGACCGATTCGGACCGCAGTTATCCCTCGTCCAGCGGGCAGCCTAGTCGTGACCTCGTGGGCGCGCGGCGGCCCGCCTGAATTGATGCGGTCCCCCACCGGGGTGAGAGGATCGCGGGTCAACCGCCTGCATCGCCGGAGACCCCTCGTCGTGCGGCGCCGAACCGCGCCGGCCGGTGTTCGCGCAGCTCACCGGTGCCGCCACGGCCGTGCCCCCCGGGGCGTCGACGGTGCGTGCCCGGGGCGCCACGGCCGGTGCCCGGCCCGGTTCGCGGTGCGTCGCCCGCCCGGCGGCGCCTCGACCGCCGCGGGGCCGATCCCGCGACGGTGCGGCGGACCCCACCACCGGCAACGCGGCGCGGTGGGCGTGCCTTCCGCGCGGAGCGTGTCCGGTGGCTCACCCCACGGTACCGGCGCCGCCGGGTCCGGTCCCGGCCGCGAGGCCCCCCGGGGCGCGCGCCCGGACCCTGCGGGCGGCGCTGGGGTGTAGCGCGCCTACCATTCAGGGCGGTCGGTCGCCGTCGTTCCGGTGGTCACCCCGAGCTGACTAGGAGTCCCATGCCTGCGATGCGGTGCGCTTCGGGCGGACACCACGGCGCGGCCCCGGCCGCGGGGCGGACCGCGCTCCCCGGCGGTGCGGAGCACGGCGTGCGGCTCGCGGCCCGCGCGGCAGGGGCGGCCTCGTGACCAGCACCGAAACCCCGGTCGGCGGGGCGCAGCGGCACGCGCGGCGGCCCGGCGACCTGCTCAAGGCCTACCTCGGCCTGCTCAAGCCGCGCGTCATCGAGCTGCTGCTGGTCACCACCATCCCGGCGATGCTGCTGGCCGAGCGCGGCATCCCGTCGCCGTGGCTGGTGCTGTCCACCCTGGTCGGCGGCACCATGGCCGCGGGCAGCGCCAACGCGCTCAACTGCGTCGCCGACGCCGACATCGACCAGGTCATGCAGCGCACCAGGGCCCGGCCGCTGGTGCGCCACACCGTCTCCAACCGGCACGCGCTGCTGTTCGGGATCGCGCTGGGGCTCGGCTCGTTCGCGTTCCTGTGGGCGACGACGAACCTGCTGGCCGCGGTGCTGGCGGTCGCCACGATCCTGTTCTACGTCCTCGTCTACACGCTGGTGCTCAAGCGCCGCACCGCGCAGAACATCGTCTGGGGCGGGGCCGCCGGGTGCATGCCGGTGGTCATCGGCTGGGCCGGGGTGACCGGGCGGGTGGACTGGCCCGCGCTGGTCATGTTCGGGATCATCTTCTTCTGGACACCGCCGCACACCTGGGCGCTGGCGGTGAAGTACAAGGCGGACTACGAGCGCGCCGGCGTGCCGATGCTGCCCGTCGTCGCCGAACCGGCCTACGTGTCGCGGCAGATCGTCGCCTACAGCTGGCTGATGGTGCTGTGGACGCTGCTGCTGGCCCCCGCCACCGGGTGGCTCTACACCGCGTTCGCGGTGCTCTCCGGCGCCTGGTTCCTGTGGCTCGCGCACCGGCTGCACACCGCGACCAAGCGGGGCGAGCCGACGAAGCCGATGCGGCTGTTCCACATGTCCAACACGTACCTGATGATCGTGTGCGTGGCGCTGGCGGTGGACTCGGCACTGGGACTGCCGGTGCTGGGCTGGCCGTTCGCGTGATCGCCACGAGCTGAGCGGTCCGGCGCCGTCCCAACTGGTCGTCGCGCGGGCCGTCGCACCCTCCACCGCGGGCCCGGCCGCGTGTGCGACAGTCGGCGCGGATCACCGGTGGAGGGAGATCGATGAGCGCGGAACTGCCGCCGCGGCACCGGCAGGCGCTGGAGCGCCTCGTCGAACGCGGCACGCTGACCTCCGAGCAGGCCGATGCGGTGCGCGCCGAGCTCACCGCCGAACCCGCACCGCAGCGCGCGGGCGGGGTCTGGGAGGTCCTCGGGTACGCGGGCGGCGCACTCGTGATCGGCGGTGCGTCGCTGCTGGTCGGCATGTCCTGGGAGGTGTTGTCGACCGCGGCCCGGATCGGCCTGCTGGTCGCCGCCACCGCGGTGCTCGTGGTCGCGGGCGGACTCATCGCGGGCGGCCCGCGCGGTGCGCGGGAGCTCGCCGACGATGCGCCCTCGCGGCGCAGCCGCATCGTGTCCGCACTGCTCGCGCTGGCCTCCGGGTCCGCGGCGATGGCGGTCGTGGCCGGGCTGGACGGTTCGGACTCCTCGCTGTCCGCGAGCGGGCTCGGGCTGGTCGCGGCCGCCGCCGGGTACGCGCTGCTGCCCGCGGTGCCGGGGCTGGTGGCGACCGGTGCCTTCGCATTCTGGTTCGCGCTCGCGCTGGCCGATGAGCTACCGGGCAGCGGGTCCGTGCCGCAGATGCTGGTGCTGATCGTGCTCGGCGGGCTGTGGGCGGTGCTCGCGGTGCGCGGTGTGCTCGACCGGCCGACCCGGGGCCGCGCGGGCCGGGTGCGGCGCGACGTGGGCTTCGGGATCGCGGCGGCGACGGCGCTCACCGGCGCCCAGTGGACCGTGATCGCGCACCAGTCGTGGAGCTACGCGATCACGTTCGTGCTGGCCGTCGGCTGCTTCGCCGCGTTCGTGGCGCTGCGCTCGGCGGTGCTGCTGGTGTTCGGCGTGCTCGGGGTGACCGTCGCGGTGCCGGAGGCGCTGTACCACTGGACCGGCGGTGCGCTCGGCGGGCCGCTGATCGTGCTGCTGGTGGGTGTGGTGCTGCTGGCGGCGGGCGGTTTCGGCCTGCGGCTGCGGAACCGGGTCGGCTAGCGCGGCCGGGCCTGCTTGGAGCGACCGGGCCTGCTTGGAGCGGCCGGTCGGCTGGAGCAGCCGGTCGGCTGGAGCCCTCAGCCGGCGCGGAACCCGCGCAGCCGATCGAGGCCCCCGGGCGAGCCGATGCCGAGCAGTGGCGCGGCCCGCTCCAGCAGCAGCCCGGCCAGGTCGGCCAGCACCCAGCGCGCGCTGGGCAGCGAGGCCAGGGCCGCCCACTCGAACTGGTCGGCCTCGACCACCCGGCCCGCGCGCACCGCGGGCGAGGTCCGCAGCAGCGGCTGCTCCCGCACCGACCCGGCGTTGCCGCGCAGCACCACCAGCAGGTCCGCGTCGTGCTCGCCGAGCCGTTCGCCGGAGATCTCCGGGAACGGCAGCGGCCCGTCCGCGACCGCTTCCTGCGCAGGGGGCCGGGCCACGCCGAGCGCCCGCAGCACCTGTCCGGCGGCCGTCGAGCCGGACACCGTGGTGACCACCTCGTCGCCGCGGCCCTCGCCGAGCACCGAGATCGTCGGCATCCGGCGGGTCGCGAGGCGGGCGGCGAGCTCGGCGCGGTCCCGCTCGAAGGCCTCCCACGCGGCCACCGCGGCTCCGGCCGCGCCCACCGCCGCGCCGAGCGCGAGCGCGTCCGCGCGCACGTCCCCGGTGCGCCGCACCAGCCGCAACCGGGCCAGTCCGCGCAGCAGCTCCGCCGGGACCCCGGGCAGCCGGTGCCCGGCCAGCATCTCCGGGCGCAGGCGGGCCAGCGCCTCCAGGTCCAGTCCGCCCGCGCCGCCGAGGTCGAGCACCGGCGCGCCCTGCACGGCCGCGATCGCGGGCAGCACCGGGTCACCGCCGGTCACCGCCACCGTGCCCACCTGTTCGCGCCCCAGCAGCAGGGCGAGGCGAGCCGTCCCGCCGTCCAGGGTCACCAGTCCGCGGCCGGCTTCGGCCGGGGCCGCTCGGCAGCCGCCGAGCAGCCCGGCCGCGAGCAGCGCCAGCGCACCGCGCCGCCCGATCACGCGATCGATCACGGTCGATCAGTCGGTCGCGGGGCACCCGGAGTTCCCGGGCGGGCGCGTTCCGCTCAGGGCAGCAGCAGGAGCTTGCCCGTGCTGCGGCGCGCCTCCAGGTCTTCGTGCGCCCGGCCGGCCTGCTCCAGCGGGTAGCTGCCGCCGATGCGCACGTCGAGCTCACCCGCGCGCACCGCCTGGAAGATCTCCCCGGCCCGCCGGTCCAGCTCCTCCCGATCCAGCATGTGGTGCGCCAGCGACGGCCGGGTGAGGAACAGCGAGCCCCCCGAGTTCAGCCGCTGCGGGTCCACCGGCGGCACCGGCCCGCTGGACGCGCCGAACAGCGCGAGCGTCCCGCGCGGGCGCAGCGACGCGAGGCTGCCGTCGAAGGTGTCCTTGCCGACGCCGTCGTAGACCACGTCCACCCCGCGCCCGTCGGTGAGGTCGCGGACCTCCTCGGCCACGTCGGCGTCGGTGTAGCGGATGATCTCGTCGGCACCGGCCGCGCGCGCCAGCCGCTCCTTCTCGTCGGTGGACACGGTGCCGATCACGTTCCCGCCGCGCGCCTTGATCAGCTGGGTGAGCAGCAGTCCCACGCCGCCCGCCGCCGCGTGCACCAGCGCCGTCTCGCCGGGGCGGATCGGGTGGGTGGAGGTGACGAGGAAGTGCGCGGTCATGCCCTGCAGCATCGCGGCGGCCGCCGTCCGGTCGTCGACGCCGTCGGGGACGCGGACCGAGTTGCGCGCGGGCACCACGGCCTGCTCGGCGTAGCCGCCGGGCGTCATGGCCCACGCGATGCGGTCGCCGGGGGTGAATCCGGTGACGTCCGGGCCGACCTCGCGGACGGTGCCCGCGCCCTCCACGCCGGGGGTGAACGGCAGCGGCACGCTGTAGAGGCCGCTGCGCTGGTAGGTGTCGATGAAGTTCACCCCGGCCGCGGACACCTCCACCAGCAGCTCACCGGACTGCGGGGTCGGCCGGTCCAGTTCGGCGGGCTCCAGCACCTCCGGTCCGCCGTGGGCCGGTACCCGAATCGCGCGCATGCGTGCCTCCTAGATCGCCTCGTCCGCCCGGCGCCGGGACGGCCGCCGGGGATCATCCCCACTCTCGCAGGCGCGGAGGCGGCCGGGCGGTGGCCTGGGTAACTGTTCGCCCCGTGTCGTCGGGGTGGTTGTCTAGGATCACCCGCATGGCAGCCGAGAACGACACCGAGCAGAGCACCGCGCCCGAGCCGAAGGCGATCGCCCGGGTGAAGGCGTTCGCCGCGGGCCACGGCGGTTCCGCGCGAGCCGTGGTGGAGAACCTCGGCCAGGCGGGCGCCCGCATCGTGCTGATCGGCGAGGACGGCGCGCTCGGCGACGTGCTGGTCGCAGGCGTCGCGGCGGGGGAGGCCGTGGTCGAGGCCGTCGAGCAGGTCACCGCGGGGGAGTGGGACGGCGACACGACCGCCGCGCTGCAGATCGGCCCGGCGCACCGCCGGAAGATGGCCGGCCCGCGGGCCCGGTGAGACCGGCACCTCGGGTCCTGCTCGCCAGCTGCGCCGAGCTGCCCCGCTCGAACGCCGACGACACCGACCTGCCGGAGGTGCTGGCCGAGCTGGGCGTGCCCGCGGCCTGGGCGCCGTGGGACGACCCGGCCGCGCCGTTCGATTCCGCCGAGCTCGTGGTGCTGCGCAGCACCTGGGACTACCCGCCCCGGCGCAAGGACTTCCTGGCCTGGTGCGAGTCGGTGCCCGCGCTGGTGAACCCGGCGCGGGTGGCGCGCTGGAACACCGACAAGACCTACCTCGCCGATCTGGCCGCGCGGGGCGTCCCGGTGGTGCCGACGGAGCTGATCGCACCGGGCGAACCGCTGCGCTGCCCGGACTTCGAGTTCGTGCTGAAGCCCTCGGTGGGGGCGAGCTCGCGGGGCGCGGCCCGGTTCGCGGTGGGGGAGCGGGACACCGAGGCCGCGCACGTGGCCGCGCTGCACGCCGTGGATCACACGGTGCTGGTGCAGCCCTACCAGCGGGCGGTGGACCGGGAGGGCGAGACGGCGCTGGTGTTCGTCGGCGGGGGTTATTCGCACGCGTTCGTGAAGGGCGCGATGCTGCCGGATCCGGCGGCGCCGGGGCCGGGACCGGGCGACCGCTTCGGGGTGGAGCCGGATGCGGCGCTACGCCGCGCGGCGGAGGACGCGGTGGACGCGGCGGCGGCGATTCACGGGATGCGCCGGTCCGAGCTGCTGTACGCGCGGGTGGACCTGGTGCGCCGGGAGGACGGGTCGCCGCTGCTGCTGGAGCTGGAGCTGACCGAACCGTCGTTGGGGTTCCGCCAGGCGGATCCGGGGGCGAAGCCGCGGTTCGCGTCGGCGGTGCGGGCGGCGCTGGCCGGGTGAGCCCGCTTCCGGGGCGTGTCGGGGTGGCTTCGCCGTTCTCCTGAGTCTATGGTTTCAGCATCGGTTGAAGTCGATCAGTCGGAGGCATCCGAGGTGACCGAGTACGCCCAGCGCACCGACCGTCCCGCCATGTCCGAGTGGATCGAGCAGATGGCCGCGCACTTCGAAGCGACCGAGGGCATGCCGCTCATCGCCGGACGGATCCTCGCGTTCCTGCTGATCTGCGACCCGCCGGAGCGCACCGCGGCCGAGCTCTCCCACGGGCTCAACGCCAGCAGCGGCTCCGTCAGCACCAACGTCCGGTTGCTGCTGCGCCTCGGGGTCATCTCCAAGACGACCCGGCAGGGCCGCGAGGCCGCGCTCTATCGCGTGGAGGAGCACCGCTGGCCGGAACTGGTCCGGCACCGCATGGAGCAGGTCACCGGGCTCGAACAGCTCACCGAGGACGGGCTGCGGATGTTCAGCGGCCAGGGGGAGCGGGCGCGGCGGCTGCGCACCGTGCACGAGTTCTACAAGTGGCTCTCCGGCGAGATGCCGCAGCTCTGGCAGCGGTGGGAGCGGGAGCGCCGCGCACTGCGCTACTGAGCCGGGCCGGGCACCGGAACCGGCGGTCAAGCCGGGACGGGCTCCGCGGATTCGCCTGCCGGGACCCGCGGCACCGGCCCGCGGTAGCGGGACTCGCACCACAGCAGCGCGGTCGCCGTGATCACCAGGGTGGAACCGAGCACGTGCAGCACCACCAGCGCCCCGGGCACCCCGAGCACGTACTGCGCGGAGCCGAGCGCCCCCTGCGCCAGCACCAGCACGCACGCCGCGCCGTAGGCCTTCAGCAGCGCGCCGGTCGGGCGGGCGCCGCGCAGCCACACGCCGAACACCGCGAGCAGGCACACGTACGCCATCACCAGCAGGCCGTGCACCTGCACCAGCGTCGGCACCGGCACCACGAGCCGCGGCGTGTCGGCGTCCCCGGCGTGCGGCCCGGCCGCGGTCACCAGCGTGCCCGCGACCAGCATCGCCGCCGTCACCGCGGTGAGCGCCACCAGCAGCCGGCGCATCCGGGCCGGGAGCACCGGCGTCGCGGGCTCGTCGCCCTCGCCCGCGGCCTTGAACAGGTACGCGGCCAGCCAGATCAGCACGGCCGAGGCCATGAAGTGGATGGACACGCTCCACCAGCTCAGGTCCACCAGCACCGTGATGCCGCCGATGACGGCCTGCGCGAGCACGCCCAGCGGCATGACCAGCGCCAGCTTCACCAGGCGCGGCCGGTGCGGGCGCACCCGCCACGCGGCGATCAGGCAGGCCAGCGCGACGAACCCGACGAGGCCGGTCAGCGTGCGGTTGCCGAACTCGATCACTTGGTGCAGCGTCGCCACCTCGGGGTGGTCGACCGGGACCATGCTCCCCGGGAAGCACTGCGGCCAGGTGGGGCAGCCGAGGCCGGAGCCCGTCACCCGCACCACGGAACCCGTCACCGAGATCAGCGATTGGGTGATGAGGACGGCGAGCGCGAGCCAGCGCACCAGGCGGTGGTCGGCGGCCGGGATCCGGGACAGCATCGACGACGGCACGCATCGATGGTATTCGCCGCCCCGCACCGCCCGGCCGCCAGGTGGTGCGCCGCAGGTCACTCCACGCGCTTCTCGCGGGCGAAGGTGCCCTTCGGGAACGCGCCGGCCTTGAGCACCTGGGTGCTGAGCTTCTTGCCGTACCCGGCGAGGCGCTGCGCGTTCTCCGCGCCGAGGTGGGCCCAGGGGGCGGCGGCGAGCGCGTCGGTGCGCTGCTCGACGTCCTCCCGGAAGGCGACACCCCGCTCGGTGAGCCCGCCGTCGGCGTCGAGCAGGCCGCGGTCGGCGAGTTCGCGCTGCGCCTGCGCCCACTCCTCATCGGACCAGCCGCGGCTGGCCTGCGAGAACTGCCGGGAGAGTCCTTCGCCGCTCGCGGACTGCAGGACCAGCGCCTGCAGCCCGGTGAGGCCCACCGCCTGCAGCACTATCAGGTGGCCGTCGCCGCGGTGCTCGCGCAGCAGCGACTGGGCGTGCCAGAGCACCAGGTGCGGCTCGTCCGGCCACTCCAGGTCGGCGTGCCCGGCGTAGAGCGGGCGGGCTTCGGGACGGCAGGCCTCGGTGGCGCGGCGGGCGAGCGCGGCGGCCTCCGCGAGCTCCTCGGAGGCGATCGTCTCGGGGCCGAGCAGCTTGCGCAGCGCGGTGTCGGCGGCGCGGAACCGGGCGGCGACGACGGCTTCCGGGGTGGTGATCGTCCACGCGTGCGGGATGACCTCGGCGATCACCCGCGGGTTGAAGTTGTAGAAGGTGGCGGCGACGACTCCCGCGCCGACGGCGCCCATCGGGGCGGCGCGGCCGGCGAAGTAGCGCATCCGGGTGCCGTCGAGGCCGAGCGCGCCGAACTCCTCCTCGGCTTCGGGGCTGAAGTAGATCAGCGAGTGCAGCGGTTCCAGGCTGCGGTGGCAGGGGCGGGCCAGTTCGGTGCCGGGCGTCACGTCGGCGTGCTGCTCAGTCATGCTCTCACCCTACTTCCGGTAACCACCGGGTCCGGAAGTTCGGTCCGGTCAGGTGAGCCGAGTGGTGCGCACCGCCAGCGCCCCGGCCGCCGCGGCCCACGCCACCAGCACCAGCAGCGGCTGCCAGCCCGGCAGCGCCGCGTGCTCCAGCGCCGCCTCCAGCGAGGTCGCCAGCGCACCCGAGGGCAGCAGTCCGGCGATCGCGCCCACCGGGCCCGGCAGATCGCTCATCGGCAGTGCCAGCCCACCGGCCAGCAGCAGCACGAACCAGATCGCGTTCGCCACCGCCAGCACGATCTCCGCCCGGAACGCGCCGCCCACCAGCACCCCGGCCGCGCCGAACGCGAGGGTGCCCAGCACCAGCAGCGGCAGCGCCGCCACGATCCCCAGCGGGCTCGGCGTCCAGCCCAACAGCGCGGCCGTGATCCCCAGCAGCACCGCCTGCAGCGCCACCACCAGCAGCGTCGCCAGCACCCGGCCGCTGATCAGCGTCCAGCGCGGCAGCGCCGTCGCGGACAGCCGCTTGAGCACCCCGTAGCGGCGGTCGAAGCCGAGCGCGATGGCCTGCCCGGTGAACGCGGTGGACATCACGGCCAGCGCGAGGATGCGCGGCGCCACCGAGTCCACCCGTGGTTCCGGCACGGTGCCGATGTGCAGCGTGCTCAGCCCGATCAGCAGCGCCAGCGGGATGATCAGCGTGAGCAGCGCCTGCTCGCCGTGCCGGATGATCAGCAGCGCTTCGATCCGGGTGTGCGCGGCGAGCATCCGCAGCGCCCGTCCGCGTCCCGGGGCGGGCGCGAAGGTGCCCGCGGGGAACCGCTCGCCGGGGCGCGGGGCGGCCCGGTCGTCGCGGGCGAGTCCGGTCCCGGCGGTGCCGGTCCCCGTCTTGGCGGCGCCGTGGTTCACGAGCGCAACTCCCGTCCGGTCAGGTCCAGGAACACGTCCTCCAGGCTGCGCCTGCTCACCCGCAGCTCGTTGGCGAACACGCCGTGCCGCGCGCACCACGCGGTCACGGTGGAGACCACCTGCGGGTCGATGGTGCCGCGCACCACGTACCGGCCCGCGCGCTGCTCGACGGCCTCGTAGCCCTCGGGCAGCGCGGCCAGCAGCAGGCCGAGGTCGAGCGCGGGCTCGGAGTGGAACTTCAGCTCCTGCCTGCCCCGCGGGTCGGCGGTGAGCTCGGCGGTGGTGCCGTCGGCGACGGCGCGCCCGTGGTCGACGATGACGACCCGGTCGGCGAGCGCCTCGGCCTCGTCCATCAGGTGGGTGGTCAGCAGCACGCCGACGCCGTCCCGGCGCAGCGCGGCGACCAGGTCCCACACCAGGTGGCGGGCCTGCGGGTCGAGCCCGGCGGTCGGTTCGTCCAGGAACACCAGCTCGGGGCGGCCGACGAGCGCGCAGGCCAGCGACAACCGCTGCTGCTGTCCGCCGGAGAGCCGCTTGTACGGGGTGCGCCCGGCGGAGGTGAGCCCGAGGACGTCGAGCAGCCAGCGCGGGTCGATGGGGTCCGCGGAGCAGGTCGCGACCAGCTCCAGCATCTCGGCGGCCCGCACGCCCGGGTAGGCGCCGCCGCCCTGCGGCATGACGCCGATCCGGGGCCGCAGCCGTTCGCCCTGGGTGGCGGGGTCGAGCCCGAGCACCCGCACCGTTCCGCCGTCGGGCCGCTGGAAGCCTTCGCAGATCTCGACGGTGGTGGTCTTGCCCGCGCCGTTGGGTCCGAGCAGGGCGAGCACGCTGCCGCGCGGCATCCGCAGGTCGAGCCCGTCGACGGCCGTGGTGTCGCCGAAGCGCTTGGTCAGCCCGCGCACGTCCAGCGCGTCGCCGTCGGCGGCCGGTTCCTCGATCACCGGGCCGGGCGTGGGGGTGCTCGCGGCTTCGTTCACGACGTCCAAGCCTATGACGTGACGGGGCGCTCATCCGCCCGGGTCGGCAGCAGCGGCGGGACCTTGCCGCGCACGAGCCACAGCAGGATCCCGAAGGCGAGGATCGAGGCGATGACGGCGAACGGCACCTGGTAGGCCCGCAGGATGTAGGCGGCCCCGGTCGGCGGGACCACGAGCGCGACGATGGAGCAGATGGTGGCCGCGCCGATCCGGAAGCGGTGGTCGTTGGTGGCCAGCGACAGCGGCACCACCATCCACAGCAGGTACCAGGGGTGCAGCACCGGCCCGAACACGGCGAGCGTGCCGAGGGTGATGCCGAGCGCGGCCAGCGGTTCGATCCGGCCCTTGAACGCCAGCCACAGCAGCCGCACGCACACCAGCCCGGTGATGGCGTATCCGAAGATCTTGGTGATGACCAGCATCGAGTTGGTGTGGTTGCCGAGGCCGAGCAGCATGCCGACCCCGCCGCCGGTCATGCCGAACGCGGTCATCGGCGCCAGCCAGGTCTTGATCCGGTTCGGCACGTCGTAGGTCTCGATCCAGCCGAGGCCCCAGCCGCTGGCCACCGTGATGATCGTCATGGTGCCGAGCATCAGCACGGCGAGCACGGCGGCGACGCCGACGAGGTCGCGCATCCGCCCGCCGCGCCTGCGGGCCACGTAGATGCCGAAGAAGCCGAGGGACACGAAGCCGGGCGGTTTGATGGCCCCGCCGATGCTGAGCAGCACCCCGGCGACGACCACGCCGAGCGGTCCGCGCCAGCGCAGCCCGAGCTCGATGGCGGCGAGCATGATCCCGACCAGCAGCGCCTCGTTGTGCGCGCCGCTGACCACGTGGAACAGCGTGATCGGGTTGGCGGCCGAGAGCCACAGCGCGGCCACCGGGTGCACCCCGCAGCGGGCGGCGAGCCGCGGGATCGCCCAGATCGCCAGCATCAGACCGATGATCATCACGACCCGCCAGAGCAGCACGCCGAACACGACGTCGTCGCCGATGACGCGGCCGAGGTGCTGGCCGAACAGCAGGAACAGCGGACCGTAGGGCGAGGGCGTGTCGCGCCAGATGTTCGGCACGTTGGCGACCAGCGGGTGGTCCACGCCGAGCGCGGTGCCCGGTCCCAGCGTGTACGGGTTGATGCCCTGCGCGGCCACCGCGTTCTGCGCCAGGTACGTGTACATGTCGGTGCTGAACAGCGGCGGCGCGACGGCCAGCGGCAGCCCCCACATGACGATGGTGCGGTCCATCTGGGTGCGGCTGACCATCCGGTCCCGGCCGGGCCAGGACAGCTTGCCGAGCCAGAGCCACGCGGTGACGACCATGAGCATGC
Source organism: Saccharopolyspora sp. 6M (assembly GCF_020176775.1). Lineage (NCBI taxonomy): Bacteria > Bacillati > Actinomycetota > Actinomycetes > Pseudonocardiales > Pseudonocardiaceae > Saccharopolyspora > Saccharopolyspora sp. 6M. The sequence continues at coordinate 16,353 of NZ_JAIUJZ010000065.1, read as the reverse complement.
CGAGCCAGGCGCAGGCCATGGCGACGGTGGGGATGCGCGCGGGCAGCCCGAGCAGCCGGACCCCGATCAGCGGGTTGTCGACGGGAGCGGCGCCCGCGCCGATGGCGCCGAAGGCGAGCACCAGCGAGCCGGTGGTGCCGAAGCGGCGGACCAGGTCGAGCTGGCGGCGTTCGGGCGCGTCGAGCGGGGCGGGCTGCTGCGCGGCGGGCGCGTCGCCCGCGTAGGCGGTGTCGCTGCTGGGTGGGGCGTCGGCGACCCGGGTGGTGCCGCGTCCGTCCTGCTCAGCGCCGGTCGGTGCGGTCGCGGCGGCGTCCCGCGACCGGGTCGCGCCCCGGGGGGTGGTGCCGTCGGCCGGGGTGCCGGAGGTCGCTGACTCGCCCGGCCCGGCTTCGTCCTGCTGGTTCGTCTCGCCTGCGCCCACGGCACCGAAGCTTAGGGCAGCCGGTGGGCGGCCCGTCCCGCCGTCGCACAACCGCCGTTCGGGGTGATCCGGGTCACGTTGGCGGACCTGCGGTCTGGTGTGTCGGAGCTAAATAGGTAACATCGGTGTTGTGAAAAACGCCGGAACGCCACCTCCGGCTGCGGCCGCCGACTCGGGAGCCGCAGCCCCGGGTGCTGGTGCGCCGTCCGGGGACGGGCGGACCCGGCACTCGGTCGCCCGCCTCCTGCTGGAGCGCGGGCCGATCGCCGCCGCGGCGGTGGCCGAAGCCCTCGGGCTCAGCTCGGTCGCGGTGCGCAGGCACCTCGACGCGCTGGTCACCGAAGGCGAGGCCTACACCAGGGAGTCCTCCGCCCGGCAGCGCCGGGGGAGGGGCAGGCCCGCGAAGCTGTTCCTGCTGACCGAGGTCGGCCGGGCCAGGTTCGGGCACGCCTACGACGACCTAGCCGTGGCGGCGCTGCGGTTCATCGCCGACACCGACGGTGAGCAGGCGGTGCGGGAGTTCGCGCGCAAGCGCATCGCCGCACTGGTCGCCCACCACCGGGAGGCGCTGGCCGCCGCGCGGACCAGGGCCGAACGGGCCGAGGTCCTCGCCGGTGCGCTGACTCGCGAGGGCTACGCTGCCTCGACGCGCAGCGTGGCCTCCGGTGAGCAGCTCTGCCAGCACCACTGCCCGGTGGCGCACGTCGCTGCGGACTTCCCGCAGCTGTGCGAAGCCGAGACGGAGGCCTTCGCCGAAGTCCTCGGTACCCACGTGCAGCGGTTGGCCACCATCGCCAACGGCGATGCGGCCTGCACGACGCACGTACCGCTCACGCGGTCCGAGCGAACCGCCGATCGCGGCCCGGAGACCCAGGTCATCCCGGCATCCGCGTCGGCCGAAACCGATCCGGCCGCCCACGACCGGTCCCAGACCGACGGGCGGCAGACCGCCCCGATTCCTGACGGAGGGGAGTCCGTATGACTGCCGCTGCCGAGCAGCGCACACCCACCACGGCGTCGAACAACTCTGGCCAGCTCAGCCAAGAGGAGACGCTGGCGACCCTGGGCAACTACGAGTACGGCTGGGCCGACAAGGACGTCGCGGGCGAAGGCGCGCGACGCGGGCTCAACGAGGACGTCGTCCGGGAGATCTCGGCCAAGAAGGACGAGCCGGAGTGGATGCTCGAAGCGCGGCTGAAGGCGCTGCGGCTGTTCGAGCGCAAGCCGATGCCGAACTGGGGCGCCGACCTGTCGGGCATCGACTTCGACAACATCAAGTACTTCGTGCGCTCGACCGAACAGCAGGCCCAGAGCTGGGAGGACCTGCCCGAGGACATCAAGAACACCTACGACCGGCTGGGCATCCCGGAAGCGGAGAAGCAGCGGCTCGTCGCCGGTGTCGCCGCCCAGTACGAGTCCGAGGTGGTCTACCACAAGATCCGCGAGGACCTTGAGGAGAAGGGCGTCCAGTTCCTGGACACCGACACCGCGCTGCGCGAGCACCCGGAGACCTTCAAGGAGTACTTCGGCTCGGTCATCCCGGCCGGGGACAACAAGTTCTCCGCGCTGAACACCGCGGTGTGGTCCGGCGGCTCGTTCATCTACGTGCCGAAGGGCGTGCACGTCGACATCCCGCTGCAGGCCTACTTCCGGATCAACACCGAGAACATGGGCCAGTTCGAGCGGACGCTGATCGTCGTCGACGAGGACGCCTACGTCCACTACGTCGAGGGCTGCACCGCCCCGATCTACTCCAGCGACTCGCTGCACTCGGCGGTCGTGGAGATCGTGGTCAAGAAGGGCGCTCGCTGCCGCTACACGACCATCCAGAACTGGTCGAACAACGTCTACAACCTGGTCACCAAGCGGGCCAAGGCCGAAGAGGGCGCAACCATGGAGTGGGTCGACGGCAACCTCGGCTCCAAGGTCACCATGAAGTACCCGTCGGTGTTCCTGATGGGCGAGCACGCCAAGGGCGAGGTGCTCTCGGTGGCGTTCGCCGGTGAGGGCCAGCACCAGGACGCGGGCGCGAAGATGGAGCACATGGCTCCGCACACCTCCTCGACGATCGTCTCCAAGTCGATCGCCCGCGGTGGTGGCCGCACCTCCTACCGGGGTCTGGTGAAGGTCGCCAAGCGCGCCAACCACTCGGCCTCCACGGTCAAGTGCGACGCGCTGCTGGTCGACACGATCAGCCGCTCGGACACCTACCCGTACGTCGACGTGCGCGTCGACGACGTGTCCATGGGCCACGAGGCCACCGTCTCCAAGGTCAGCGACGACCAGCTGTTCTACCTGATGCAGCGCGGTCTGACCGAGGACGAGGCGATGGCGATGATCGTGCGCGGCTTCGTGGAGCCGATCGCGCGGGAGCTGCCCATGGAGTACGCGCTGGAACTGAACCGCCTGATCGAGCTGCAGATGGAAGGGGCCGTCGGCTGACATGACGAGCACCACTGACACCGCCGACGCCCAGCACGGCCTGACCGAGCACAGCCACGGGGGCGCGGTCGTGCCGCAGTCCTCCCGCGGCGAGCGCTTCACCTCCTACGACGTCGAGGCCTTCGAGGTCCCCGGCGGCCGCGAGGAGGACTGGCGGTTCACCCCGATCAAGCGGCTCAAGGGGCTGCACGACGGCACCGCGAAGGCGACCGCCTCGCTGAACGTCGAGGTCGAGGCGAGCGCCGAGGTCACGGTCGAGACCGTCGGCCGCGACGACGAGCGCCTCGGCAAGGGCGGCGTGCCCGCCGACCGGATCGCCGCGCAGGCCTGGAGCTCCTTCGAGCAGGCCACCGTCATCACCATCCCGAAGGACGTGCAGCCGGCCGAGCCGGTCAGCGTCGTCGTGCACGGCCCCGGCGAGGGCGAGACGGCGTTCGGGCACATCCAGATCCGCGCCGAGCGGTTCGCCGAAGCGGTCGTCGTCCTCGACTACCGCGGCTCCGGCGTGCTGGGCGAGAACGTCGAGTTCATCACCGACGACTCCGCCCGGCTCTCGGTCGTGTCCGTGCACGACTGGGCCGACGACGCGACCCAGGTCAGCTCCGAGCACGCCTACCTGGGCCGGGACGCGGTGTTCCGGCACCTGGCGGTGACCCTCGGCGGCGACCTGGTCCGGGTCAACACCACGATCACCTACGGGGACAAGGGCGGGGACGCCGAGCTGCTCGGCCTGTACTTCGCCGACGCGGGCCAGCACCTGGAACACCGGATGCTGGTCGACCACGCGCAGCCGAACTGCCGCAGCAACGTGCTCTACAAGGGCGCGCTGCAGGGCGACGCGGCGCACTCGGTGTGGATCGGCGACGTGCTGATCCGGGCCGCGGCCGAAGGCACCGAGACCTTCGAGCTGAACCGGAACCTGGTGCTCACCGAAGGCGCCCGCGCCGACTCGGTGCCGAACCTGGAGATCGAGACCGGTGAGATCGAAGGCGCCGGTCACGCCAGCGCCACCGGCCGGTTCGACGACGAGCAGCTGTTCTACCTGCAGGCCCGCGGCATCCCGAAGGAGCAGGCCCGCCGACTGGTGGTCCGCGGCTTCTTCGGCGAGATCCTGCAGAAGATCACGGTGCCCGCGGTCCGGGAGCGGCTGGAGGCCGCGATCGAGGCCGAGCTGGCCGTCGTCGGCGCCTGACGCCGCCCCCTCACTCCCTTTCCCCACGTACCAGGAGAACACAGCACAATGGCCACCCTGGAGATCAAGGACCTGCACGGTTCCGTCCTCACCGAGGAAGGCGCCAAGCCGATCCTCAACGGCGTGAACCTCACGATCGACTCCGGCCAGATCCACGCGATCATGGGCCCGAACGGTTCCGGCAAGTCCACCCTGGCCTACGCCATCGCCGGGCACCCCAAGTACCAGATCGACTCCGGCTCCGTCCTGCTCGACGGCGAGGACGTGCTGGAGATGAGCGTGGACGAGCGCGCCCGCGCCGGCCTGTTCCTCGCCATGCAGTACCCGGTGGAGGTGCCGGGCGTGTCCATGTCGAACTTCCTGCGCACCGCCGCCGGTGCCGTCCGCGGTGAGGCCCCGCAGATCCGGCACTGGGTCAAGGAGGTCAAGCAGGCGATGACCGAGCTCGACATCGACCCGTCGTTCGCGGAGCGCAGCGTCAACGAGGGCTTCTCCGGCGGCGAGAAGAAGCGGCACGAGATCCTGCAGCTGGACCTGCTGGACCCGAAGTTCGCCATCCTCGACGAGACCGACTCCGGCCTCGACGTCGACGCGCTGCGCGTCGTGTCCGAGGGCGTCAACCGGTACACGTCCAAGGGCGACAAGGGTGTGCTGCTGATCACGCACTACACCCGCATCCTGAACCACATCACGCCGGACCACGTGCACGTGTTCGCCGGCGGCAAGGTCGTCGAGTCGGGCGGGCCGGAGCTGGCCGACGAGCTCGAGAAGAACGGCTACGTGCGGTTCACCGGCAAGAAGGAGGCCGTCGCGCAGTCATGACCGCTCAGCCCCTCACCACTGCCGGTGCGGCCGCGGGCCCGCTGGACGTCGCGGCGATCCGCTCCGACTTCCCGATCCTGGGCCGCACGATCCGCGACGACCGGCGCCTGGTGTACCTGGACTCGGGGGCGACGTCGCAGCGCCCCCGCCAGGTGCTGGACGCGGAGCGCGCCTTCGTGGAGACCTCCAACGCGGCGGTGCACCGCGGTGCCCACCAGCTCGCGGAGGAGGCCACCGACGCCTACGAGGACGCCCGCGCCAAGATCGCCCGCTTCGTGGGTGCCGGGGTGGACGAGGTCGTGTTCACCAAGAACGCGACCGAGGGCGTCAACCTGGTCGCGTACGCGATGAGCAACGCCGCGACGTCCGGTCCCGAGGCGGAGCGCTTCCGCCTCGGCCCGGGCGACGAGGTCGTGGTCAGCGAGATGGAGCACCACGCGAACCTCGTGCCGTGGCAGGAGCTGTGCCGCCGCACGGGGGCGACGCTGCGCTGGTTCGGCGTCACCGAGGACGGCAGGCTCGACCTGTCCGACGTGTCCGCGGTGATCACCGAGCGGGCCAAGGTCGTCGCCGTCGCGCACCAGTCCAACGTGCTCGGCACGGTGAACCCGCTCGACGAGGTCGTGGCGCGGGCGCACCAGGTCGGCGCGCTGGTCGTGCTCGACGCGTGCCAGTCGGTGCCGCACGCGCCGGTGGACTTCGCCGAGCTCGACGTGGACTTCGCGGTGTTCTCCGGGCACAAGATGCTCGGGCCCTCCGGGGTCGGCGTGCTCTACGGGCGGCACGAGCTGCTGCGCGCGATGCCGCCGTTCATCACCGGCGGGTCGATGATCGAGATGGTGCACATCGACCGCGCCACGTTCGCCGAACCGCCGCAGCGGTTCGAGGCGGGCGTGCCGATGACCTCCCAGGTCGTCGGGCTCGGCGCGGCCGTGGACTACCTGTCGGTGGTCGGCATGGAACGCATCGCCGCGCACGAGAAGAAGCTGGCCGCGGCGGCGCTCGACGAGCTGTCGGCGATCGACGGGGTGCGCATCATCGGCCCCGCCACCACCGAGGCCCGCGGTGCCACGGTCGCGTTCGTGGTCGAAGGGGTGCACCCGCACGACGTCGGCCAGGTGCTCGACAGCCAGGGCGTCGAGGTGCGCGTCGGTCACCACTGCGCGTGGCCGCTGCACCGGGCGTTCGGCGTGCCCGCGACGGTCCGCGCCAGCTTCTACCTGTACAACGATCTGGACGAGGTCCGGGCGCTCGGGGAAGCTGTGCGGGAGGCCCAGCGTTTCTTCGGTGTCGGGTGAACGGCTGAAGGACGTGTGATGCAGCTCGAACAGATGTACCAGGAGATCATCCTGGACCACTACCGCAACCCGCACGGGCACGGCCTGCGGGACCCGTTCGACGCGGAGTCCTCGCAGGTCAACCCGGTGTGCGGGGATGAGGTGACGTTGCGGGTCCGGCTGGCGGGCAACGGCCTCGACGCCACCGTCGAAGACGTCTCCTACGAGGGGCAGGGCTGTTCGATCAGCCAGGCCTCGATCTCCGTGCTCACCGACCTCGTCGTCGGCAAGTCGGTGAAGGAGGCGATGGGCAGGCAGGCCGCGTTCAGCGAACTCATGCAGGGTCGCGGCCAGGTCGAACCCGACGAGGACGTCCTGGAGGACGGCATCGCCTTCGCGGGGGTGGCGAAGTACCCGGCGCGCGTGAAGTGCGCGCTGCTGGGCTGGATGGCTTTCAAGGACGCCGTTTCGCGCGTCGTCGACGAAGTGGGAGCGTCATGACAGACCGAACCCAGGTGCAGGACGAGCAAGCAGCCGCGGGCGAGGCCACCGACGTGGCGCGCGGCGCCGAGAACCTCCCGGAGCCCCCGGCTCCGGCAGCGGAACTCGCCGCGCTCGAAGACGTCGAAGAGGCGCTGCGCGACGTCGTGGACCCCGAACTGGGGATCAACGTCGTCGACCTCGGCCTCGTCTACGACGTGCGCGTGGAGCAGGACAACAGCGCCACGGTGGACATGACGCTGACCTCGGCGGCCTGCCCGCTGACCGACGTGATCGAGGAGCAGGCCCGCTCCGCGCTCACCGGCGGTCCGGGCGGCGGCCTGGTCAGCGACTTCCGCATCAACTGGGTGTGGATGCCGCCGTGGGGCCCGGAGAAGATCACCGAGGAGGGGCGCGAGCAGCTGCGCGCGCTCGGCTTCACCGTCTGACTCGGACCGAACCGGTTCGCAGCGCGGCCCCCGGCGGGACTCCGGTCCCGAGCCGGGGGCCGCCGCGCGTTCCGGGGTCGGCAACCCGGGGATCAGCCGCCGGGGTCGGCAACCCGGGGATCAGCGCAGCCGGGACTGCGGCCGGCGCCGGTCCGGGTCGTGCGCCGGGAAGATGCCGCCCGCCGGGTCGTCCGGCACGGCGAACGGCTGCGGCGCCGGTTTCCCGCGCAGCACGTCCACGTGGTCCGAACCGGGGCGCGACATCACCCAGCTCGACCCGGTGAGGTCCTTCGCGCGGTGCTTCAGCGGTGCCAGCAGCCGGGACGCCTCGTCGTAGCCGGTCACGGTGCTCTGCGTGCACACCAGCGTCGCCAGCGACAGCGTCACCGGCACCCCGCCCGCCTCCCGCGGCGGGTCCAGCAGCAGCTCGGACAGCGGTACCAGGTCGTCCAGATCGGCGACCAGCAGGAAGTCGTCGCCGCCGACGTGCCCGACGCGCACCGACGGCAGCGAGGTCGCCGCATCCGTCAGCACCCGCCCGATCGACCGGATCAGGTCGTCCCCCGCGGAGAACCCGGCGCCGTCGTTGACCGACTTGAACTCGTCGATGTCCAGCCAGCTCACCGCGAACACGTCCCCGGCGGCGATCCGCCTGCCCACGTCCCTGGCGATGGAGTCGCTGCCGGGCAGTCTGGTCAGCGGGTTCAGCGCCGCCGCCTCCTCCACCTTCAGGTCCGCCATGCCGCGGATGAGGTGCCCGGCCCGCACCGCGCCCAGGCAGCGGCCGGACTCGTCGACGACGATCGCGTCGTCGTACATCCGGTACTGGTCGGACCGGGTGACCAGGCTCAACGCCTCGATGGCGGTGGTCGCGGTGGTGACCACGCGGGGTTCGTCGGCCAGCCGCGAAGCCGGGCGCTTCGCGTGCAGCGCGTGCCCGTACGGACCGGTGACGGCGAGCAGGAACCGGTTGCGGTCGATGGTGTACTGCGGCCGGTTGTGCTCGTCGACGACCACGACTCCGCTGATCTCGGGGTGGTCGGCGAGCACGCCGCGCACCTTGTCGGCGGTCGCGTCCACCGGCAGCAGCGTGGCGGGGGAGAGGAACTCGGTGACCCGCGGGCCGGCGGCGAGGGTGTTCACCGGCTGCCCGGCCGGGTCGGTGACCTCGGCGGCCACCCCCGGGACGGTGATCGTGGTCGGAGGCCGGCGCGCGGGCGGGGCCAGCAGGTTGCCCTGCACCAGCCGCACCCCGGTGCGCCGCAGCGCCGAGAGCTGCCGGTCGTTCTCCACGCCTTCGGCGACGAGGTCGGCGTCCGCGGCCTCGCACAGGTGCCGCACCGCCTCCAGCACCGCCCGGCGCGCCGCCGAATCCGGCAGGCCGCTCACCACGCCCCGGTCCAGCTTCACCATGCCCGGTTCCATGTCGGCGATGAGCGCCAGCGGCACGTCACCGTCGCCGACGCCGTCCACCGCGATCTGGAAGCCGTCGGCCTTGAGCGCCTGCACGCCCTCCACCAGCTGGCCCGGGTCGAGGCGGGCGAACGGCGGGCCGATCTCCAAGGTCACCTCGTGCTCGCGGCGGCCCACCTCGTGCAACCGTTCCCGCAGCCGTTCGATGCGGGGCAGGTCGTGGGTGACGGTGCCGCCGAAGAGGTTGAGGTGCAGCGGTAACAGCGTCTCGTGGTCGGCGGCCGCGGTCACGGCGCTGCGCGCCAGCTCGACGTCGAGCTCGGTGAGCCTGCGGTGCCGGGCCGCTTCCCGGAACAGGTCGTGCACGTCCCCACCGGTGGGACGGGCGAGGGCCTCCACCGCCACGATGGCACCGGTCTTGACGTTGATCAGGGGCTGGAACGCGAAGCGCACTTCGTTGACCAGCGCGAGCACGGGGTCGATGCTGCCTGCACTCATGGCTCTCCATCGAGCGGGTTCACGACCTGTTCACCGACATCTCAGCTGCTCCTCGTCTGGGGACGGGGGGTTGCCGGACGCCAACCTAGCGCGACGAACCGTCCTCGGGCACCCAGCTCGCCCACCCGCTGTGGGAACCGACACAGCGTCCTGACGTGCGGGTCGTGGCGTGCGGTACCGCTCAGAGACCGCCGAAGCCGTGCTGCGCCTCGCCGCCTCCGGGGCCGAATCCGCCGGTCACGAGCCTACGCCGGACGGACCAGGGGGAGCGGCGGAACAGCGCCGTCATCACCGCCGCCGTCCGGGCGGGGTCGTGGTCCGCCGCGAGGAACACGGCCTGGTCGGCGTCGGGCAGCGAGAAGAACACGTCGAAGAACTCGGGCACCAGTTCCGGCGGGAACGCCAGCAGCGCGCGCAGCGCCCGCCTGCGCAGCCCGTGCACCGCGACCGCGCGCGGCGGCCAGGAGATCGCCCAGGCCGCCTTCGACGCCTTCGCCGGACCCGCGCTCAGGCCCGCGCTGAGCGCTCCCGCCAGCCACGGCGCCTGCCGCAGCGCGGCGGCCACGCTGAACCCGCTGGCCGGGTGCACCAGGCCACCGGAGGCGCCGAACGCCACGACCCGGCCCGGCATCGGCACCGGGTCGTCCACCGGGAACCGCACCCGCTCCTCGGCGGCCCCGTCGGGCACCTCGATGCCCGCCGCCGCGAGCCTGCCGTGCAGCCGGCGGCGCAGCAGCGCCAGCGGCAGCGACGGCCGCCGGGCCAGCGAGGTCTCCTCCAGCAGCACCGCGCCGCCGCCGAGCCGCACGCAGTACAGGAAGGTCGGCCAGCCGCCGCGGGTGTCGGGCGCGGACCGCCAGTCCATGAACACCCCGGACCCCGGCGGGCACAGCGGTTCGGCCGCGGCCGAGTCCAGCACCACGCCCACCGCGGACTGCTGGGCCGCGGTCCGCGCCGGGCGGCCGCCGGAGAGCACCCGCGCCGCGCCGGAGGCGTCGACGACGAGGGCCGCGGCGAGCCGCCTGCCGTCCTTGAGGTGCACCGTCGATCCGGTCGGGCCGTGCTCGGCGCCCACCACGCGGCCCGTCACGTCCTGCACGTCGGACCGCCACAGGTGCTTCCACAGCGCGGTGTTGTCCAGCACGGCGTAGGGCCGGTCCAGTTCGTGGCGCGCGGTGCCGTAGGCCAGCATCGAGCCGGTCACGGCGGCGAGCGCCTCGCGCGGGACCGACGCGGGCAGTTCGTCGACCCAGGAGCCGTAGGTGTGCCCCCAGCCGCGCCGCGGCGCCGGATCCACCACGGTCGTGTCCAGTCCGGTGTCGGCGCAGGCCGCGGCCACCGCCCGTCCGGCCGGCCCCGCCCCCACGATGAGCACGTCCACCACGATGGCATCAGATCACGACCGGTGCGGGTGCCGCCGCTCGGCCGGGGCGGCTTCGACCACGCGCCGCGGGTTCCGGTGGTTCCGCGGTGGCGTCGTCCGAACGCTTCCCCGGCAGCGGGGAGGCACGCAGTAACGTGCGGGCATGCGAACCGATCCTCCGGTCGAGCGAACCTCCCGCCGCAGCGACGCAGTCCGCGCCGGACGCCCGGCCTCCGACCTGGCGGCCAGCCCGTTCCGGGCCGACCGGGACCGGGTGTCGAGCTCCGCGTTCTTCGCCCGCCTCGGTGGTGTCACGCAGGTCGTGACGCCCAGCGGGTCGGGGATGCTGCTGCACAACCGGCTCACGCACAGCTTGAAGGTGGCCCAGGTGGCGCGAGCCATCGGCGAGCGGTTGTGCGCCGATCCGGACGCGGCGGCGGTGATGGACGAGCTCGGCGGCTGCGACCTGGACGTGGTGGAGGCCGCCGGGCTGGGGCACGACCTGGGGCACCCGCCGTTCGGACACCTCGGGGAGACGGTGCTGGACCGGATCGCGCGCCAGGAATTCGGGCTCGTGGACGGTTTCGAGGGCAACGCGCAGTCGTTCCGGATCGTGAGTTCGATCGACGTGCGCGGTGACCCGGGTGGGGCCGGGGACGGCCTGGACCTCACGGCCGCGGTGCGCGCCGCGCTGCTGAAGTACCCGTGGACCCGGCGGCACCGCCCGTCGCCGCACCCGCGCGACCTGCGGGTCCCGCCGCGGGGCGCGTCGGAGCCGGACGAGGCGCCGGGCACCGGCTCGGCGAAGTTCTCCTGCTACGTCACCGAGTTGGAGGACATGCGGGACTGCCGGTCGGTGTTCCGCGGCCGCATCGAGAGCTGGCAGCAGACCGTCGAGGCCTCGGTGATGGACACCGCCGACGACATCGCCTACGCGATCCACGACCTGGAGGACTTCCACCGGGTCGGCATCCTGCAGCACACCACCGTGTCCAACGAGCTCACCGAATGGCTGGCGCACCAGGTGGAGCTGGCGAAGCTGGGCGACGCGGACCTCGCGGGCACCGAGCACCTGCCGGGCCGGTCGCTGGAGCGGCTGCGGCGCAGGCTGCACGCGAAGGACTCCTGGATCGCCTCGGACGCGGCGTTCACGGACGCGGTGAAGCGGGTGCTCGACGAGCTGGTCGCGAAGCTGCTCCAGGTGCCGTTCGACCGCTCCAAGCAGGCCGAGCAGGCGGTCGCGGTGTTCTCCGGTGAGTGGACGCGGCGGCTGGTGGAGGGCGTGCGGGTGGAGCGGACGCCGACGGTGCGCTCCGGGCACGTGTCGCTGGCACCGGAGCAGTGGCACGAGGTGCAGGTGCTCAAGTTCGTGCACCGCCGCTTCGTGCTGCAACGCCCCGACCTGGCGCTGCACCAGCGCGGCCAGGACCGGTTGCTGACGAAGCTGGTGACCGCGCTCGACTCGTGGCTGATCGACCGCAGCGAGGCGGCGCGGCTGCCGCACCGGCTGCGGGACCTGTTCGAACGGGCCCGCGCGGAGTTCGCGGAGCTGCGCGGGAGCGATCCGATCGCGCTGTCGACCGGCGGCCACGAGCTCGGCGCGGCGGACCTGGAGCGGTGGGCCCGCGGCCGCGCGGTGATCGACTTCGTGGCCTCGCTGACCGACGACCAGGCCGCGTCCCTCCTCGAAGCGCTCTCCGGCAGGACCACCCGGCTGTTCTCGGAGATCTCCATCTGAGGGATCCCCGTTCTCGCCGCGCGGGGTCCCGGCGCGGGGGAGTGGAGCTACCGGTCCTCAGCCGGTCGGCGGTGCCTCGGTGAGGGTGCGCCGGTAGGTCTCGGTGAGCAGGTAGCCGGAACCCAGCGAGATCAGGCACACCGCGATCACGTACCCGGCGATCGCCATCGACGAGCCGGTCCACCCGTACAGCGCGGTGCAGATCATCGGCGCCAGCCCGCCGCCGAAGATCGCCGCCAGCTGGTAGGCCAGCGACGCGCCGCTGTAGCGGAACCGGGTGCTGAACAGCTCCGCGAAGTACGCCGACTGCGGCCCGTACACCGCGGTCCGGCACAGCTGCACCACCACGCCGCCCAGCAGGAACAGGCCGATCGAGCCGCTGTCGACGAGCAGGAAGTACGGCACCGCGAACACCGCCAGCCCCGCCATGCCCGCCATCGACATCCCGCGCCGCCCGATGCGGTCGGAGAGCAGCCCGAACGCCAGCATCAGCGGGATGTCGGCGAAGCTCAGCAACGCGTTGGCGCCGAGGACGGTGGTGCGCTCGTAGCCCAACGAACTCGTCGCGTACGCCACGATCCAGGTGGTGCCCACGTAGAAGGTGGCGTTGGTGGCGAGGAACGAGCCCGCGGCCAGCGCCACGGTCCGCGGGTGCTCGCGCAGCACGTCGAGCACCGGTGCCCGGGTCCGCGGCTGCTCGCGGGCGGCCTGCTGGAACACGGGGCTCTCGCTGATCCGCAGCCGGATGAGCAGGCCGACGCCGATCAGCACCCCGCTGCACAGGAACGGAACCCGCCAGCCCCAGGTCAGGAACGCGGCCTCGTCGAGCCCGGCGGACAGCGCGGCGAACACGAGGTTGCCCAGCAGCAGCCCGGCGGGCACCCCGATCTGCGGCCAGCTGCCGTAGAAGCCGCGCCGGTGCGGCGGCGCGTGCTCCACCGCCATCAGCGCGGCCCCGCCCCACTCGCCGCCGACGCCGATGCCCTGCGCGAACCGCAGCACCGCCAGCAGCAGCGGAGCGGCGACGCCGACGGTCCCGTAGGTCGGCAGCACCCCGATCAGCACCGTCGCCACGCCCATCAGCAGCAGCGACGCGACCAGCACCGGTTTCCGCCCGTGCCGGTCCCCGTGGTGCGCGAACAGCACCCCGCCCAGCGGCCGCGCGACGAACCCGACGGCGAAGGTCGCGAACGAGGCGAGGGTGCCGAGCAGCGGTTCGAACTCGGGGAAGAACAACCGGTTGAACACCAGCGCGGCGGCGGTGCCGTAGATGAAGAAGTCGAACCATTCGATGGTGGTGCCGATCAGCCCGGCGAACGCGACCCGCCGCGCGCTGGAAGGGGGAGCGGTCATCCCGGCGCACCTCCCGATCGATGTGATACAGATCATCCGCACTCGGGTCGGTGCACGTCAACGGGCTGCCGATCGACGCAGCGGTGGCTCGGGCGAGCGGAGCCCCCGGCTGCGCCGAACGTCCTCGCGCCGGGAAGCCCGCGCGTGCTGGGATGGGGGCATGCGCAGCAGGGAACTCGTCGGGGGCGGCCGGGCGGCGGCGGACCAGCCGGAACGGCTGGCCGGCTGGTTCGAACGCTTCGCCACCCGCCACGGCGGGGCGGAGCGCACCGAGCTCGCCCCGCGCGAGGTCGTGGTCACCGCCGCCGAGGGCGCCACCGCGCGGGTCGCGGTCGCGTTCGCGGACCTGCCGGGGCCGCACGGCGAACGCCCCGGCCTCGCGGTGCGACCGCTGGTGGAGCACGCGCGCACGCCGCGGCGGATCGGGTTGGTGCTGGTGCGCCTCGGCGCGCACAGCGTCGGCATCGCCCGCGGCGGCGCCGTCGAGGTCTCCCACACCGACCGGCACCTGGTGCACGGCCGGAACAAGGCGGGCGGCCAGTCCCAGCAGCGCTTCGCCCGCCGCCGCGAGGGCCAGGCCCGGCGCTCGCTGGAGTCGGCCGCGGCCGACGTCGCGCGGGTGCTGCTGCCGGAGCGCGACCGGCTGGACGCGCTGGTGCTCGGCGGTGACCGGCGGGCCCTGGAGGCGCTGCGCGCCGAACCGCGGCTGCGGGAGTTCCTGGCCACCGCGGAACCGCGAGTGCTCGACGTCCCGGAACCACGGCGTTCCATCCTCGACGACGCCGCCGAACGCGCCACCGCCGTCGAGGTCTACGTCCGCGAACCGTGACCGGCCGGTCGCGTCCCGTCGCCGGGGTGCGGAGTGCGCGCCGGAGCCGCGGGACCGGCCGCTACACTGGGCACGTGGTGAGCAAGCGCGCGACGAACAGGTGCGCGGCGGAGCTCCGCCTGCGGGGGCCGCGCACGACGGTCTCCGCCGATTAGCCGCGGTGCCCTCGGCCCGTCGAACCCGGTGACCGGACCGGCCTGCGGCGGGCGTCCCCGTGATCTCGCTCGACCACTACGTCTTCGGAGCCTTCCTTGATCTCTGCCTCGGGCCTAGAACTGCGCGCGGGTTCGCGCATCCTGCTCTCCGGCGCCACGTTGCGCGTCCAGCCGGGCGACCGGATCGGCCTGGTCGGCCGCAACGGCGCGGGCAAGACGACGACGCTGCGGGTGCTCGCCGGTGAGGGCGAGCCCTACGCCGGGGAGCTCGTCCGACGCGGCGAACTCGGCTACCTCCCGCAGGACCCCCGCGAGGGCGACCTGTCGGTGACCGCGAAGGACCGGGTGCTCTCCGCCCGCGGCCTCGACCAGCTGCTGCGCGACATGGAGAAGGCGCAGACCGAGATGGCCGAGTTCGCCGACGACCGGAAGCGGGACAAGGCGATCAACCGCTACGGCAAGCTGGAGGAGCGCTTCGGCGCCCGCGGGGGCTACGCGGCCGAGAGCGAGGCCGGGCGGATCTGCTCGAACCTCGGGCTGGCGGACCGCATCCTGTCCCAGCCGCTGCGCACCCTCTCCGGTGGTCAGCGCAGGCGCGTCGAGCTCGCCCGCATCCTGTTCGCCGCCTCCGAGGCGGGGCCCGGCGGCCGTTCGGCGACGACCCTGCTGCTGGACGAGCCGACGAACCACCTCGACGCGGACTCGATCAACTGGCTGCGCGAATTCCTCCGCTCGCACGACGGCGGGCTCGTGGTGATCAGCCACGACGTGGACCTGCTGGCCGACGTGGTGAACAAGGTGTGGTTCCTCGACGCGGTCCGCGGCGAGGCCGACGTCTACAACATGGACTGGAAGCGCTACCAGGAGGCGCGGGCCGCCGATGAGAAGCGCCGCCGCCGCGAACGCGCCAACGCCGAGAAGAAGGCCTCCACGCTGATGGCGCAGGCCGACAAGATGCGCGCCAAGGCGACCAAGGCCGTCGCCGCGCAGAACATGGCCCGCCGCGCGGAGAAGCTCGTCAACGACCTGGAAGAGGAGAAGGTCGACGACAAGGTCGCCAAGATCCGCTTCCCCGACCCGGCGCCCTGCGGGCGCGTCCCGCTCACCGCGAGCGGGTTGTCGAAGTCCTACGGCTCGCTGGAGATCTTCAGCGGCGTGGACCTGGCGGTGGACCGCGGGGCGAAGGTCGTGGTCCTCGGTCTCAACGGCGCGGGCAAGACCACGCTGCTGCGGCTGCTCGGCGGCATGGAGGAACCGGACGCGGGTGCCATGGAACCCGGGCACGGCCTGCGCGTCGGCTACTACGCGCAGGAGCACGAGACCCTCGACCACGACGCGAGCGTGTGGGCGAACATCCGCAGCGCCGCCCCGGACACCCCGGAACAGCAGCTGCGCACCCTGCTCGGCGCGTTCCTGTTCCGCGGCGAACAGCTGGAGCAGCCCGCGGGCACCCTCTCCGGTGGCGAGAAGACGCGGTTGGCGTTGGCGGGCCTCGTCTCCAGCGCCGCGAACGTGCTGCTGCTGGACGAGCCGACGAACAACCTGGACCCCGCGAGCCGCGAGCAGGTCCTCGACGCGCTGCGCAGTTTCACCGGAGCGGTGGTCCTGGTCACGCACGATCCAGGAGCCGTGGAAGCACTCGAGCCGGAACGGGTGATCCTGTTGCCCGACGGGACCGAGGACCACTGGTCGGCTGATTACTTGGAGCTAGTGCAACTCGCCTGACGAGTGGTTTTTCCCACCACGACCTTTCCGCAACGCGTCACGGTCCGCCGCGACGACCGGTGGCCCCGCGCGCCCCGCGGCGCCCCCCCCCCCCGCCCCGGCGGGGGGCGCCGCCCCCCCCCCCGCGCGCCCCCCCCCCCCCGACGGCGAGCAGGCGCTGCGGCTCGCCCGCGGCTGGGGCGTGCGGCCCGAGGAC
>NZ_JAIUJZ010000064.1:0-13356 GCF_020176775.1 Saccharopolyspora sp. 6M | reverse complement strand
TCTTTGCCCCACCCGCCCCCCGCGTTGTTTTTTTACCCCCCCCCCCCCCCCCCCCCCCCCCCGCCCCCCCCCCCCGCCCCCGGGGGGGCCCCGGGGGCGCCCCCCCCCCCCCCCCACCCCGCATAGTCATCACGCTCTGACCAGCCAAAACGTCGTGGGATGGCGATCCTCACCGCCGGATGTCCCGAGTTGGCTAGACCGAACGGTCGAGCGCATTCCGGTGATCGCAGCCTATCGATCTCAACCGTTGGGCGATCTTTTTGCATGATCGCCTGGCGTTTACGGCCGTCCTGTTCGATCATTGCGACGACAGGGGTCGCGAGCGGCCCGACCTGTTCGGAGGGAAGGCGGGGACACTGTGGCTGACCTGAAGAAGGGTGCGCGAATTACAGGGAGCGCCCGGGACAAGCTTGCCAGTGACCTGAAGAAGAAATACGAGAAGGGTGCGAGCATTCGCGCTCTCGCCGAGGCGACCGGCCGTTCCTACGGGTTCGTGCACCGAGTCCTCAGCGAGTCCGGGGTGCAGCTGCGCGGACGTGGGGGTGCGACGCGGACCAAGAAGAAGTGACCCGGCGGGCATGATCGGTTCCATGCGGTCCGTTTTCGACCGGCGGGTAACGTCTTGCGCGGTTCCTGTCCGGTCAACGCAGAACTGATGGAGGCCCGCTTGGAGCAGTCGAGGATGGACGCCGACCTTCTGGACCGTGGCGGTGTGGGGCTCACGGTCCAGGGGCGGCGCGCCACCATCACACTTGATCGCCCGGACAAGTTGAACGCGCAGACGCCGGCCACCTGGGCGGCGCTGCGCGAAATCGGACAGTCCCTCGACCCGGAGGTCCGGGTCGTGGTGGTGCGCGGGCGGGGGCGCGCGTTCTCCGCGGGGCTGGACCGGCGGCTGTTCGGGGCCGACGAGGTGGACGGCGAACCCGGCCTGGTCTCGCTGGGGCAGCGCCCCACCGAAGAGGCCGACGCCGCGATCGCCACGTTCCAGCAGGGGTTCAGCTGGCTGCGGGAACCCGACCGGGTGACCATCGCGGCCGTGCACGGGCACGCCATCGGCGCGGGCTTCCAGCTCGCCCTGGCCTGCGACCTGCGAGTGCTGACCGAAGACGCTTCGCTGCGGATGGCCGAGACCGGGCTGGGGCTGGTCCCGGACCTCGGCGGCACCTTGCCGCTGGTGCGCGCGGTGGGTTACGCGCGTGCCGTGGAGATCTGCGTGAGCGGGCGGGACGTCCCGGCCGCGGAGGCGCTGCGGATCGGCCTGGCCAACTCGGTCGTCGTGGCCGACGAGCTCGACGCGGAGGTGGACCGGCTGGTGGAGGCGCTGAGCGCACCGCCGGAAGGGGCGGTCCGCGAAACGCTGGCGTTGCTGGCCCAGGCCGACGAGGCCGTGGACCCGGAGCAGCAGCTGGCGGCGGAGCGGGCGGCGCAGATCCGCCGGATCTCCGGCATGCTCGGCTCCGGCTGAGCGGTAGCGCGTTCTCGGCCCCGGGGCCTTCGGGCTCGGGGCGCGAGCGCCGAGATCCCCACATCGGGAGCTCTTCCGAACCGGGGCCGGTTCCGCATCGCGCGGGACCCCCCCCGGTTCGTTCCTGCGGGTCAGACGAGTCCGGGGACCCGGGCTCCGTAGTGCTGCAGGTTCGCCTTGTTCGCCTCGTCGCCGCCGACGGTGTTGGCGCTGCGCCACACCGGCAGCGGCACCTCCGCCCGCTGCGCGGCGTCGTGCAGCTCCACCAGCAGCATGTTCCACAGGTAGACGTTGGACAGCGAGGACAGCGGCGCGGTCACCGGTTCCGCCACCGGGTAGCTGGCGTCACCGCCCGGCACCAGCGTGTCCAGCACGATCCCCGCTTGGGCGGCGAGCGTGGTGCCCGCGCGCAGCGGGGCGTCGGCGGAGGCCAGCGGCGAGGTGATCGCGACGACCACCGAGCCGGCTTCGGCCGCGGCGACCGCCAGCTCCACCGGGTACGGGTTCACCCCGGAGTTGGAGAACACGACCAACGCGTCCCGCCCGCCGCGGAACCCCGCTTCGGCGAGGACCTCGCGGGCGAGCCCACTGGTGCGTTCGGTGTTCGTGGAGGCCACCGCGCCGTGCAGCGGAAGCAGATCGGGGTGGTACAGCGGACGCACCGCGGCCAGCCCGCCCGCGCGGTAGAACGACTCCATCACCCCGGCGAGGGAGTGGCCGGCGCCCGCGGTGAACACGAGGCCGTCCGCGCGCACGCAGTCGAGCAGCGCTTCGGCCGCCCCGCGCAGCGCCGCCGCGTTGTGCTCGCCGATGGCGCGCAGGTGCGCGAGGGTCGGTTCGGCGTGGTGCGGGCCGGTCACGGCTCGTGTCGGTTCCGGTGGGGGCGTGGCGGTCGAGGTGGCCTCGGGGCGGCCGGTGCCGGGATTGTCGGGCATGCGCGGACTCCTGGGTGCGAACTGCGGAACCCTGCCGGTCTATACCAATGGCGCGGGTGCTGGCAACCGAGGAGCGGCCCGCGGGCGGCGCCGTGTTGATCGCGGTGCGGTGATCACTCCCGCGCTACAATGATTACTCTGCGGTGTCGGTCGCGGGACGGGCGCCGCTGCACGCACGGGCCGACGCAAGATCAACAAGCGCAAGATCAACAGGGGATGCATGCCGCAGCGTAGGAATCGTCGGGTCCAGCTCGCCGACGCCGCGATCGAGGTGCTGGCGAGGGACGGGGGCCGCGGCCTGACCCATCGGGCCGTGGACCGCGAGGCGGGCTTCCCCGAAGGCACCACCAAGAACTACCACCCGAACCGGGATTCCCTGTACGTGGCGATCGCCCGGCGGATGGCCGATCAGCAGACCGCGGCGATGCGGCGGCTGCGGGAGAACATGCCGGAGGGCGTGTCCGCGGACGACGTGCGGGCGCTGTACCTGGCGATGCTGCGGCGGATGGCGGGCGCGGCGCGCTCGCAGTTCCTGGCGCTGTTCGAGCTCCAGCTGGAAGGCGTGCGGAACCCGCAGGTGCGCTCGGCGCTCGGTGAGATGACCCTGGCGGGGGTCGATTCGGCGGTCACCCTGCACGCCGCGGTCGGCGAACCGATCTCCGCGCGCGGCGGCGGGCTGCTGGAGGCCGGGATGATGGGCGTGGCGATGTCCATGCTGAGCCTGCCGGACGACGTGGTGGGGCGGATCGGGTTCGGCGATCCCGACGAGCTGGGGCGCTCGCTGCTGGGGATGGCGGTGGACGCGGAGCCGGCGGACGGCCTGCTGCGCGGGCAGGCGAGCTGACCGCTCCCGCCGCGAACCGGCCCCGCCGCGGAACCCGTCCCGCTCGCCGGGTGGCGAGTTCCGAGGTGCTGCGCGGGCCGTTCCTCCCCCTCGCGGGACGAGCGGTCCGCTTCGTCGTTCCGGTCCGGTGAGCTGGGGTTCCGCCCCAGGTGGCCGCGCTGCGCAGTGGCAAGATCACGACAGGGAGTCTTCGTTCTCCCGGTACCGCTGTCCGCGGGCGCCGAGCGGGTTGGCATCATTGCTCGCGGCGTGTCCATGCGAGACCAGCAGAATCGACTCCCGTGGGGTGCAACGAAGGCATGTCGAATCCGCCTCTGCAAGACGGCCCGGTCGAACCCTTGGCGGTCGTGTTCGCCCGCCTCTCCGACGTTCCGCTGGACCAGGTGGACAAGCTGATCGAGGCCACCGGCGCCGTCTACGGCGAGCTCAACAAGATCCACGGCCACCCGTACTGGGGCGAGCTGGTGCTGCACCAGGGCGCCGCGATCAAGGCCCTGCGGGAGGCGCGGGAGTGCCTGGACGCGCTGCGCTCGGAGGCGGTGGGCGCGCGCAACACCGAGCTGGGCGTCACCGTCGCCACCGCCGTCGTGGACGGCGAACGCCACTACGCCACGACCAGCGACGACAAGGCGTCCCTGGTGGAGAAGGTGCTGCGGCCGCCGACGGCGGGCCGGGCCGCGCACCTGTACGTGTGGGACCGGCCGTACGAGAGCGACGAGATCGCCGGGCCCTACCAGCAGCTGCGGATCGTGACCGACGCGGACGCCGAGGTCGGGGTGCTCAACTACACCGAGGAGTCCGAGGAAGGCGACCTCACCTCGTGGCACACCTGCAACCCGGCGCCGCTGGCGGACGCGCCGAAGCTCCGGTTCGACGCGGGCAGCGCGCTGCTGTTCCCGAAGGACTCGGTGCTGCCGTTCCGCGACCTGCGCGCGGGGCTGCTCGGCTACGTCGTCGACGGCTCCCGGCCGGACGCGGTGCAGTGGCAGCAGGCCCGCTGGGGCGACACCTGATCGTGCGGGTGGGCGCGGGCCGATCCGGTACCGCGTAACGGTTGGGTACACACTCCGTGACCTGGCCTGCGGCACGGCTCGTGGAGCATTGACTAACCGCACCCGGGGATGGTTCTTTCTCCTCACTTCTGGAGAAGGGTGGGGTGCATCGTGGGGCGGAGACTGCTCGTCGCGCTGCTCGTCCTGGGTGGCCTGCTCGTGCCGAACGCGGCCATCGCGGCGCCCGCCGAGCAGGGCGAGGCCCGGCTGCGGGTCGCGGTGCCGCAGCAGATCGACTCGCTCAACCCGTTCCTCGGGTACTCGCTGGCCGCCACCGACCTGTTCCGGCTGATCTACCCCACGCTGACGACCTACAGCCCCGAGGACTTCTCGGCCACCCCCGAGCTCGCGGAGAGCTGGGAGACCTCCCCGGACCGGCTGACCTGGACCTTCCGCATCCGGGACGGCGTGCGGTGGACCGACGGGCAGCCGGTCACCGCCCGCGACGCCGCCTACACCTACGACCGGATGATGCGGGATCCGGCGGCGGCCACCGCGAACGGCAACTTCGTGGAGAACTTCGCCTCGGTCGCCGCGCCCGACGAGCGGACCCTGGTGATCCGCACCAAGACGCCGCAGGCCACGATGCTGGCGATCGACGCGCCGATCGTGCCCGAGCACGTGTGGTCCGGGATCCCCGACGTCGCCGGGTTCGCCAACGACCGGATGCCGGTGGTCGGGTCCGGCCCGTTCGTGCTCACCGAGTACGAACCGGAGCAGTACGCGACGCTGCGCGCGAACCGGCGGTTCTGGCGCGGGCCCCCGAAGATCTCCGAGCTGCAGTTCGTGCAGTTCAAGAACACCGACGCCTCGGTGCAAGCGCTGCGCAAGGGCGACGTGGACGTCGCCCAGCGGCTCACCCCCGCCCAGTTCGACGCGCTCGCCGGGGAACGCGACATCGCGCAGGTGCGCGGTCAGGGCCGGCGGTTCTTCGAGATGCTGATCAACCCGGGTGCGGCCGACAGCGCGGGCGACCCCATCGGCAGCGGGCACCCGGCGCTGCGCGACGTCCGGGTGCGCCGGGCCATCGACCACGCCGTGGACAAGGAAGCACTGGTCGAGCGGGTGCTCAACGGCTACGGGCAGGTCGGCGGCGGCTACCTCCCGCCGATCTTCGACGACTACCACTGGAACCCGCCGCGGCCCCGCGAGTTCGACCTGGCCGAGGCGAACCGGCAGCTCGACGCGGCCGGCTACCGGCGCGGCCCCGACGGCGTCCGCCGCACCCCGCAGGGGCAGCCGCTGGAGCTGCGGTTCATGCTGCACGCCAGCGCCTCCGCCGACGCGCAGGTCGGGGAGTTCGTGAAGCGCTGGCTCGCCGACGTCGGCATCCGCGTGCGGCTCGAACCCGTCTCGGACAACCAGGTCAACGACCGCACCACCGCCGGGGACTTCGACCTGGCCATCTCCGGCTGGTCGGCGAACCCGGACCCGGACTACGTGCTGCGGCTGCAGACCTGCGCCTCCCGGCCCACCCCGGAAGGCGGCGGCACGCCCGACTCGTTCCTGTGCGACCCGGCCTACGACGACAGCTACGCGAAGCAGCTCGGGGAGTTCGACCCGGCGAAGCGGATCGAGCTGGTGCAGCAGGCCCAGGCGCGGTTCTACGAGCAGGCGTCCGCATCGGTGCTGTACTACCAGAACTCGCTGGAGGCCTACCGCTCCGACCGGTTCAGCGGGTTCACCGCGCAACCCGCCGACGGCGGCGTGATCACCGGGCAGCAGGGCTACTGGGGCTACTACGGGGCGCGGCCCACCGCGGCCGCTACGACCTCGCGGGCCGCCGACGACCGCACCACCCTGCTGGTGCTGGCCGGCGTGGTGCTCGTCGCGGGCGCGGTGGGCCTGCTGGTGGCGCGGCACCGGCGGGCCACCGTCGACGAACGGGAGTGAGGCATGGCCGACTTGACGGTCGAAGCCGGGGACCAGGCGGCCCGGGGCCGCGCCGGCGGGGGCTGGCCCGGGTACCTGGCGCGCAAGCTCGGCGGCGGGCTGGTGAGCGTGTTCCTGGTGGCGGTGCTCGGGTTCTTCCTGTTCCGGGTGCTGCCCGGCGACCCGGTGCGCACCATGACGCGCGGTGCGCCCGTGTCCGCCGAACAGCTGGAGCAGCTGCGGCAGCGGCTCGGGCTCGACCAGCCGCTGTGGAAGCAGTTCGTCGACTACCTCGGCGCGCTGGTGCGCGGTGACCTCGGCACCTCCTACACCTACAGCAGGCCGGTGGCGGAGCTGATCGGCGAGCGGTTCGGCCCGACGGTGCTGCTGGTGGGCACCGCGACCGTGCTGGCCGTCGCGCTCGGGTTGTGGATGGGCACCCGGGCGGCGTGGCGGCACGGCAGCGCGTTCGACAAGGCCTCCACCTCCGTCGCGCTGACCTTGTGGTCGGTGCCGACGTTCTGGCTCGGGCTGATCGTGCTCATGGTGTTCGGCGTCGGGGTGGGGCCGCTCCCGGGGCTGTTCCCCGTCGGCGGGATGGTCTCGCCGGACACGCCGCCGGTGCTGATCTCGCAGGTGCTGGACGTGGCGCGGCACCTGGTGCTGCCCGCGCTGACCATGGTCGCGGTGATCTACGCGCAGTACCTGATGGTGATGCGCTCCTCGCTGCTGGAGGAGATGGGCGCCGACTACCTCACCACCGCGCGCGCGAAGGGCCTGCGCGAAGACCTGGTGCGGCGCAGGCACGCGGTGCCGAACGCGCTGCTGCCCACCGTGACGTTGATCTTCCTGCACCTCGGGCTGGTCGTCGGCGGCGCGATCACGGTGGAGACGGTGTACTCGTGGCCCGGCTTGGGCCTGCTGACCTTCGAAGCGCTGCGCGTGCCCGACCTGCCGCTGCTGCAGGGCACGTTCATCGTGCTGGCCGGGAGCGTGATCGTGATGAACGTGGTGGCGGACCTGCTCTACCGGGTCTTGGACCCGCGGGTGCGTGCGGCATGACGGCCACCGAACCGGTGACCCCGCCGGAACGGGACGCGGCCCGGCTGGTGCGAGCGCGGCGGCGGGCGGCGGCGGGCGAGTCGTGGCGGGTGTTCCGCGCCGACCGCGGCGGGCTCGTCGGGCTGGTGCTGCTGGTGCTCATCGCGGCGCTGGCGCTGCTGGCACCGCTGCTCACCGACCAGACCGGGCTCGACGTCACCAAGGTGACCGGGGAGGCGCTGCAGCCGCCGAGCGGTTCGGCCTGGCTCGGCACCGACGAGTCCGGGCGTTCGGTGCTGCTGCTGACCTGGTGGGGCGCTCGGGTCTCGCTGCTGGTGGGGCTCGCCGCGGCGGTGCTGTCGGTGGTGATCGGCACCGTGGTGGGCGTGCTCGCCGCGCACTTCGGCGGCTGGACCGACGCGCTGCTGATGCGGTTCACCGACTTCTTCCTGGTGCTGCCCGCGCTGGTGCTGGCGATCGCGCTGTCCACCGTGCTGTCCCGGGGGCTCGGCACGATCGTGCTGGCCATCGGCGTGACCTCGTGGCCGACCACCGCGCGCCTGGTGCGGGCGCAGACCCTCACCGTGGAGGCCCGGCCCTACATCGAGCGCGCCCAGGTGCTCGGCGGCGGGAACCGGCACGTCATCGGCAGGCACGTGCTGCCCGCGGTGCTGCCGCTGGTGTTCGCGAACACCACGCTGTCGGTGGCCAGCGCGATCATCATGGAGTCCACCCTGTCGTTCCTCGGCCTCGGCGACCCGAGCCGGGTGTCCTGGGGCTCGATGCTCAAGTCCGCGATGGACACCGGGGCCGTCACCGGTGGCGCCTGGTGGTACCTGCTGCCGCCCGGCGTGGGAATCGTGCTGGTGGTGCTGAGCTTCACGTTGTGCGGCCGGGCGATGGAAGCGGTGTTCAACCCGAGGTTGCGGGGGAATCGATGAGCCCGATCCTGACGCTGCGCGGCACGTCCATCTCCTACCGGGGCACCGACGGCCTGGTGCCTGCGGTGCACGACGTGGACCTGAGCCTGGAACCCGGCGACACCCTCGGACTGGCCGGGGAATCCGGGTGCGGCAAGACGACGCTGGCGATGTCGGTGCTGCGGCTGCTGCCGCGCTCGGCGGTGCTCGACGGGGAGGTGCTGCTGGACGGGGAGGACGTGCGCGGCCTGTCCTTCGGCCGGATGCGCGCCGCCCGCTGGTCCACCGCCTCCGTCGTGTTCCAGGGCGCGATGCACGCGCTGAACCCGGTCCGCACCGTCGGCGCGCAGATCGCCGAACCGATGCGGCTGCACGGCACCGCCACCGGTGACCTGCGCGGGCGGGTGGCGGAGCTGCTGGAATCGGTGGAACTGCCCGCCGACCGCGCCGACGCCTACCCGCACGAGCTCTCCGGCGGGCAGAAGCAGCGCGTGATGATCGCGATGGCGCTCGCCTGCGACCCCCGCCTGATCATCGCCGACGAGCCGACGACCGCGCTGGACGTGGTGGTGCAGGCGCAGGTGCTGGCGCTGCTGGGCAGGCTGGTCGCCGAACGCGGCATCGCGCTGCTCATGATCAGCCACGACCTGTCGGTGCTGGCGGCGAGCTGCGCGCGGATCGCGGTCATGCACGAGGGCCGCATCGTCGAGCACGGGTCGTCGAAGCAGGTGATGGGCGCGCCGCGGCACGAGCACAGCCGGGCGCTGGCCGACGCGTTCCCCACCGTCGGCGACCCGAAGTTCCGGCTCGTCGAAGCGGCCCGTCCTGCCGGCCCGGCGCTGCTGGCCGCCGAAGGCGTGGCGGTGGAGTTCCCGGCGCGCTCCGGGGCGGCGGTGCGGGCGGTGCGCGGCGTCGACCTGGAGGTCGGCGCGGACGAGATCATCGCGCTCGTCGGGCAGTCCGGATCGGGGAAGACGACGCTGGCCCGCACCCTGCTCGGCCTCCAGCAGCCCACCACCGGGCGAGTGCTGTTCGACGGGGAACCGCTGCCCACCGGCAGCGCCGGGCTCCGCGCGTACCGGCGCCGCGTGCAGCTGGTCCTGCAGGACCCGACGGGGGCGTTGAACCCGCGCCACACCGTCTACGAAGCGGTCGCCGAAGGCCTGCGCATCCACGGCGACGTCGCCGACGAGGCCGCGAAGGTCGCCGAAGCGCTGGAGGCCGCCGAACTGCGGCCCGCGTCGAAGTTCCTGTCCCGCTTCCCGCACGAGCTCTCCGGCGGGCAGCGGCAGCGGGTGGTGATCGCCGGGGCGCTGGTGCTGGCACCGCAGGTGCTGGTCGCGGACGAGCCGGTCGCCTCGCTGGACGCGACGGTCCGCGGGGAGATCTTGGCGCTGCTGCTGCGGTTGCGCGTCGAACGTGGACTGTCCACTTTGGTCATCACGCACGATCTGGGGCTGGCGTGGAACATCGCCGACCGGGTCGCGGTGATGTACCGGGGCGAGATCGTGGAGCTCGGCACCGTCGAGCAGGTGCTGCTCGACCCGCGGCACGACTACACCAAGACCCTCCTGGCAGCAGTCCCCACCCTGGACCGCCGTCCTGCTTGATCTTCCCGTTCCCGACTCCCGTGAACGGTCGGGTGGCGGAACCTCAGCGCTTTCCTCGCTGCGGGATCGCTTTCACCGGTGGCTCCGCCACAGGAGAAAACGCTGTCCTCGCGAGGAAAGCGCTGAGAACCCGCGGGTGGTTCTGCTGCGTGCTGGGTTGCTGCTCACAGCGGCATCGCCGCTGACAGGAAAGGGAAGGACTGGGTGGGTTCGGTCCGCTCGGTCGGTCAGGTCCAGGCATCGACGACGGCGGGGTGGCCGGGGCGGTCGACGCGGATCACGTGGTCGGCGAGGCGTTCCGGGGCCACCTCGGCGTGGTAGCGGTCGAAGGCGGGCAGCGTCCAGCGCTCGGGCTCGGGCGTGTGGCGCGCCAGCGAGGCGCCCGGCAGCCACAGGTGCACCGTGCGGTCGAACGGCAGCCCGGCGCCCAGCAGCAGCGGACCGTCCACCAGCACCACCCCGCGCTCCGGCAGCCGTACCCGGTCGAGCCGGGGGGAGCGGTCGGTCGCGGCGTCCCACAGCGCGGGCAGCACCTGCCCGGTGCCGTCGTCGGCGAGCGGATCGAGGACTTCGCGGCGCAATCCGGCGAGGTCGAACCAGCTCTCGTAGAACGAATCCGGATCGTCGCGGCCGTGCTCGAACCGCAGCGAAGCGGGCCGCACGTACCGGTCCATCCGCACCCGCACCACCTCGCGCCCGCGCACCCGCAGCGGTTCCACCAGCCCGTCGGCGAAGCCCGCCGTACCCGCCGCGGCGGCCCCGTCGACCGCGACCCGCAGCCACCGGCGGCGCATGCCGTCCACGGCGTCGGCGAGCTCGCCCGCCAGCTTCTCCGGAGTGATCGCCCGAACCCGCATGCCGCCGTTCTACCCGACGTCCGGTGCGAGCCGTCGCTCAGCGCAGCGCGGGTTGCAGCACGCTCAGCCGCTGCGCCGCGGTGTCGAGTTCGGCGGCCACGCCCAGCGGAACGGTGCGCTGCGCCGCGCAGTGACCGAAGCCCAGTTCCCACAGCACCGGGATCCCGAGGTCCCCGAGCAGGTCCCGCAGCACCGCCCGCACCTCGTCCACCGGCCCGCACCCGCTCCACGAACCGAGCGCGATCCCGCTGGCCCGGTCGAACCACCCGGCGCGCAGCAGCTGCGTCAGCGCCCGGTCCAGCCGGTACGGGTCCTCGTCGACGTCTTCGAGCAGTGCGATGCCGCGCACCGGCGGCGGGGCCGCGTCCGGAGCGCCGAGCCCGGCCGCCAGCAGCGACAGGTTGCCGCCGTAGGTGATGCCGCGCGCCCGGCCCGGCACCAGCGCCTCCGCGCCGCCGCGGGTCAGGATCGTCACCGACTCCGGGGTGAACAGGGTGCGGCGCAGGTGCTCGCGGGCGGGCGCGTCGTCGATGAAGGCGCCGGTGCCGATCATCGGCCCGAACACGGTGGCGACGCCGAGCCGCACGCCGAACGCGTCGTGCAGGGCGGTCACGTCGCTGGACCCGGCGAACACCTTGTGCTCGGCGGCGGCCATCGCCGTCCAGTCGAGGTGGTCGAGGACCCGCATGCAGCCGTAGCCGCCGCGGGCGCACAGCACGCCGTCGATCTCCGGATCGCACCAGGCCCGCTGCAGGTCCGCGGCGCGGTCCGCGTCGGCGCCCGCGAGGTAGCGCAGCCGGGGGTGGCGTTCGCGCACGTGCTTGCCGGGCACGACCCGCAGGTCCCAGTCGCGCAGCAGCTGCAACCCGGCGTCGAGCTGGTCGGCGGGCACCGGGCCCGCGGGGGCGACCACGGCGACCGAGTCGCCCGCTCGCAGCCGTCGCGGCCGGTGTCGTTCACGGGTGCTCATGGCATGACTCCGTCCGGAGGTCCGGATCGTGGGGTGGCCAGAGCCTAGCGGGCCGCGAGTGATCGGGACCGCAGCCCGCGGCGGTGTGTTCGCGTTCGGCGAACAGCCCGGCCGGGTGGCGGGAAGCCCGGCGCACGTGGGTCGCAGGTGAACGCGCGGTGCCGACGGTGCTGCTGAGGGGCCGTGTCCGGCCGAACAGGGGACGGCTTCGCGAGCCGCGGGCCGGGTGGCTTACTGTCGAAGGTGCCATGGCTCGTGTCATCCACGTCTTCCGCCAGCCCGACCGGTTCGTCGCAGGGACCGTCGGGGAACCCGGCGAGCGCACCTTCTACCTCCAGGCGTCCGAGGACGTCCGGACGGTCAGCGTGCAGCTCGAGAAGCAGCAGGTCTCCGTGCTGGCCGAACGGATCGGCGCGCTGCTGGAGGAGGTGCAGCGCCGCTTCGACGCGGAACTGCCCGCCGCGCCGCCGGACGACTCGCTCGACACCGACCCGCTCGCGGTGCCGGTGGAGGAGGAGTTCCGCGTCGGCACCATGGGGCTCGGCTGGGACGCCGAGACCGAGGCCGTCGTCGTCGAGCTGCTCGCGGTCACCGAGGAGGAGATCGACGAGTCGGTGGTGCTCGACGACACCGAGGAGGGCCCGGACGCGGTCCGCGTGTTCCTCAGCCCCGCGGACGCCCGCGCGTTCGCCGAGCGCGCCGAGCGGGTCCTCAACGCGGGCCGCAAGCCGTGCCCGCTGTGCGGGGAGCCGCTGGACCCGGACGGGCACATCTGCCCGCGGCAGAACGGTTACCGCCGCTCCGAGGAGGACTAGCCGACCGTGCACCCCGATGATCCGGCCGTTCGCGAGGTCCTGGCACACGGCCGCATCGAGGTCGAGGGCCGGCTCGTGGAAGCCTCGAACGCCACGCTGTTCTGCTCCGTCGAGCACGAGGGCGTGACCGCCGAGTGCGTGTACAAGCCGGTGCGCGGGGAACGGCCGCTGTGGGACTTCCCGGACGGCACGCTCGCCGGGCGCGAGGTCGGATCGTTCCTGGTGGCGGAGGCGCTGGGCTGGAACCTGATTCCGCCGACGCTGCTGCGGGAGGGGCCGTTCGGCCCGGGCATGGTGCAGCTGTGGGTGGACACCGAGGAGGGTTCCGACCTGGTGGACCTGGTGCCACCGTCGGAGGTGCCGGAGGGCTGGCGCGCCGTGCTGCGCGCCCAGGACCACCGCGGTGACCCGGTGCTGCTGGCGCACTCGCCGCACGAGGAGCTGCGCAGGCTCGCGGTGCTCGACATCGTGATCAACAACGCCGACCGCAAGGGCGGGCACGTGCTGCACTCGCCGCGCGGCGAGGTGTTCGGCGTGGACCACGGGGTGAGCCTGAACGCGGAGAACAAGCTGCGCACGGTGTTGTGGGGCTGGATCGGGGAGCGCTTGCCCGCGGACGCGGTGGAGGCGCTGAGCCGGTTCCGCGCGCTGCTGGAGGGCGATCTCGCGTCCCGGCTGGCCGAGCACGTCACCCCGAAGGAGGTGCAGGCGCTCGTCGACCGCGTCGACGCCCTGCTCACCGCCGGCGAGTTCCCGGCCCCGTCCGGTGACTGGCCCGCCATCCCCTGGCCCGCGTTCTGACCGAGCCACCGAGCCGAACAGCCCGGAGCTCCCAGCCCTCTTGTCAGCGGCGAAGCCGCTGAGCAGCGACCACGCACGCACCCGGCACCGCAGCGGGTTCTCAGCGGGATTCTCGCGAGGACAGCTTTTTCCCTCGTGGCGGAGCCACTCGGGAAAAAGATCCCGCAGCGA
>NZ_JAIUJZ010000063.1:14600-39030 GCF_020176775.1 Saccharopolyspora sp. 6M | reverse complement strand
CACCCAAGACACCGGCACCGCCGCGGGTTCTCAGCTGTTCCCTCGCGAGGACAGCGATTTCTCATGTGGCGGAGCCACCGGTGAAATCGATCCCGCAGCGAGGGAACAGCTGAGGTTCCGCCACCCACCCCCTCACCAAAACGAGCAGAACAAGCCTCCTCAGCAGTTCAAGACTGCGTGGATCATTCCTACTAGTTGTTCTGCTGCTTCGGTGGTGTCGTAGTCGGGGGTGTGCAGGCGTTCGGTGAGGATGGCGTCGATGGCGCCGCCGAGGGCGATGGCGGCGGTGCGGGCGTCGACGGGGGCGTCGCGGGCGCGGGCGGCGGCGTCGACGATGCCGGCGAGCGGGGCCCAGCGCTCGCGGGGGGTGCGCTCGGCGCCGCCGGTGCCATCGGCTTCGATGATCAGCCGCACGTGTCGCGGGTGGTCCCGCAGGTGGCCGAGGGTGGCTCGGACGTAGGCGGCCGGTCCGTCGGCGGCGCCCGCGGTGTCGACGGCGGTGGTGACCGCGCGGTCGAGTGCGGCCAGCACCGTCTCGTGCGCGGCCCGCACCAGGGCGTCCTTCGCGGTGAAGTGGTAGAGCACGGCGGCTTTGGTGATGCCGGCGGCCGCGGCGATGCCGGCCAGGGAGGTGCCCTGGTAGCCGTGCACCGCGATGAGGTCGATCGTCACGTCGATCAGCTGCTCGCGCCGGATCCGCTCGGTCGGGGTCGGTTCGCGGTCCGGGTCCCGCTTGGTCACCACGCCGCGAAGGTTACCGTCCGACCCCGTCCGCTCCACCGTCCGGTTAGGACGGTTCGGTCATTCCTGCCCTGCTGCGGCGAAGAAGTCGACCACGGCGTGCGGCGCGTCGGGTCCGAACATGAGCTCGTAGGCCTCGGCGCCGTCGGCCGCCGCTTCGGCGCTGCGGGTGAACATCGCCCGCTCGTGCTCGGCGAGCGCGGTCTCGACGTCGCCGGGGTGCGCGGCGAGGGCGGCGCCGAGTTCGGCCCCGTCGAGCATCGCCAGGTTCGCGCCTTCCCCGTTGGGGGCGGCGAGGTGCGCGGCGTCGCCGAGCAGCGTCACGCCCGGCACTCGCTCCCACCGGTGCCCTACCGGCAGTTCGTGCAGCGGCCGCAGCACGGGCGCGGTGTCGGATTCGGTGATGAGCGCGGTGAGTTCCGGTGCCCAGCCGGGGAATTCGGCGGCGATGCGCGCGGTGGCCGCGGCGGTGTCGGTGAAGTCGACGGCGGCGAACCAGTCGCGCGGGTGCTCCAGCGCCACGTAGGTGTGCAGGGTGTCGCCCCGCTCCCGGTGGGCTTGGATGCCCTTGCCGGGCGCGAGCGCCAGCATCGCGCCACCGCCGACGGCTTTGGCGGCCGCCGGGTGCCGGGTGTCGGCGTCGTGCAGGTAGGTCTCGACGAAAGATCTGCCGGTGTAGCGGGGGTCGGCGCCGGACAGCAGCCGGCGCACCTTCGACCAGGCGCCGTCCGCGCCGACCAGCAGGTCCGCGAGGTGCACCGCGCCGTCGGCGAACACCACCTCGTGGCGGCCGTCGCCGCGGGGGCGGACGGCGGCGACCTTGCGGCCCCAGCGGACGGTGCCGTCCGGCAGCGAGTCGAGCAGCAGCCGCCGCAGCTCGCCGCGTTGCACCTCGGGCCGCCCACCGGTGCCGTCGTCGGGTTCGTCGAGCAGCACCCCGCCGTCCCGGTCGAGCAGCCGCATCGCCTGGCGCCCCTCCAGCACGAGGTCCTGGAACCGGTCCAGCAGCCCGGCGGCGTCGAGGGCGGGCTGGCCGTTGTGGTCGTGGATGTCGAGCATGCCGCCCTGCGGCCGGGAGTCCGGGGACGGTTCGGCTTCGAAGACGACGGCGGGGATGTCGTGGACGTGCAGCACGCGGGCGAGCACGAGGCCGCCGAGTCCTGCTCCGATGATCGTGACGGGGTGGCGCATGGGTGGTTCCTCCGGGACTATGGAATGCCATTCCAATATGGAACAGCGCTCCAGATGTGTCAAGATGGCGGCATGGCCACACGGGAACAGCGGTCGCAGCGGCGCACCGACGGGCTCACCAGGGAACGCATCGTCGAGACCGCCGTCGCGCTCCTCGACTCCGCCGGTGCGCGCGGGCTCACGTTCAAGGCCCTCACCGAACGCCTCGCCACCGGGCCCGGCGCGATCTACTGGCACGTGCCGAACAAGGACGCGCTGCTCGCCGCCGCCACCGAGGCCGTCGTCAGCACCGCCCTCGCCGCGGGCACCACCGCGGCCGCGCCGCGGGAGCAGGTCCGGGAGGTCGCGCTCGGCCTGTTCGACGCGATCGACGAGCACCCGTGGCTCGCCGCGCAGCTGACCGCGGAGCTCTCCCGCAACCCGCGCGGCGCCGTCACACCGCGGATCTACGACAGCTTCGGCAGGCGGGTGCGCGCGCTCGGCGTCCCCGAATCCGGCTGGTTCACCGCCACCTCGGCGCTGGTGCACTACGTGCTCGGCGCGGCCGGGCAGAACGCGGCGAACGCGGTGGCCGCCGATCACGAGGTGGACCGGGACGAGTTCCTCGACTCGGTGTCGAACGCTTGGGAGGCGCTGGATCCGGACGACTTCCCGTTCGCGCGGGCCGTCGCCGACCAGCTGCGCGGCCACGACGACCGGCGGCAGTTCCTCGACGGCCTGGACTTCGTCCTCACCGGCATCGCCGCCGATCGCTGACGCGGGAGAACAGCTCGTGCGGGAAGGCGGCGACCTGCGGCGTCGGGTGCGGGGTCGGACCGCCACCGCGCGGTGCTCGACCTCCGCGCAGTG
Source organism: Saccharopolyspora sp. 6M (assembly GCF_020176775.1). Taxonomy (NCBI): domain Bacteria; kingdom Bacillati; phylum Actinomycetota; class Actinomycetes; order Pseudonocardiales; family Pseudonocardiaceae; genus Saccharopolyspora; species Saccharopolyspora sp. 6M. The sequence goes on along the minus strand of NZ_JAIUJZ010000063.1, from coordinate 36,249 downwards.
GCCCTGGAGCGGCCCGCCGCACGGGTCGCCGCCGCGCCGTGACCGCCCGAACCGGATGCGGGCCGCCAGCCCACCGGTGGCCGCGCTCCGGTTTGCCGGAGGCCGCCCGGTGGGAAGCCTGGGCCACGACCAGACCCGGGCGAAGGAGTGCGCCATGTCGCGATCGCTGTGGTGGGACACCGCGCGGCGGCCCGAACCCCACCCGCCGCTGCCGGGCGACCGGCGGTTCGACGTCGCCGTGCTCGGCGCGGGCATCACCGGCTTGACGACGGCGCTGCTGCTGCGGCGGGCGGGCGCCCGGGTCGCGGTGCTCGAAGCGGACCGGGCCGGTTCCGGCGCGACCGGGTCCAGCACCGCGAAGGTGACCGCGCTGCAGTCCACGACGTGCTCCACGATCCGCGCGCACCGCGGTGCCGACGCGGCCGCCGCCTACGCCGCGGTCTGCGCCGACGCCGTCGAGCTGGTCGCCGAACTGGCGTCCGCCGAGGGGATCGACTGCGAGCTGCGGAGGCGACCCGCGTGCACCTACGCGACGAGCGCGGCCGAAGCCGACGAGGTGCGGGCGGAGGCCGACGCCGCCCGGAACGCCGGGCTGCCGGTGGAACTCGCGGACTCCGCCGAGCTGCCGTTCGCCACCGACGCCGCGGTGCGGCTGGCCGACCAGGTCGAGTTCCAGCCGGTCGACTACCTCGCCGGCCTGGCCCGCGCGGTGCACGGCGACGGGTCCGCGGTGTTCGAGGGCACCCGGGTGCTCGACGTGCACCAGGGCTCGCCGTGCGAGGTCGTCACCTCCGGCGGCGTCGTGCGCGCGGACCGGGTGGTCGTGGCGACGCACTTCCCGATCCTGGACCGCGGGCTGTACTTCGCGCGGCTGGAGGCGGAGCGCTCGTACTGCGTGGCCGCCCGCGTCGGTGCGCACGCGCCGCTGCCGCTGGCGATCAACGCCCGGTCGCCGAAGCGGTCGCTGCGGTCGGTCGGCGACCTGGTCGTGGTGTGCGGGGAGAGCCACCCCACCGGCGCGCACGACGGGCACCCGCCGTACGCGGCGCTGGAGGAGTTCGCCCGCCGCCACTGGCCGGTCGACGAGATCACCCACCGCTGGTCCGCGCAGGACCCGACCGCCTACGACCACTTCCCCCTGTGCGGCCCGTACCTGCCCGGCTCGACGCGGGTGTTCGTCGCCACCGGGTTCATGAAATGGGGGTTGTGCGGCGGCACGGCGGCCGCCGCGATGCTGACCGACCGCATCGTGCGGGACCACACCCGGCCGGAGGCGGAGTTCTTCGCACCGCAACGGGTCTCGCCCCGTGCGGCGGGGCGGTTGGCGAAGATGAACCTGAAGGTCGGCGCGGACTTCGTAGGCGACCGGCTCACCGCGGGCCAGGTCGGCTCGGCCGACGAGGTCGCGCCCGGCACCGCCCGGGTCGTCCGGGAGGGCACCGACCTGACCGGGGTGTACCGCGACGAGGACGGCGCGGCGCACGCCGTGTCGCTGCGGTGCACGCACCTGGGCTGCCTGCTGCGGTTCAACGACGACGAGCGGAGCTGGGACTGCCCGTGCCACGGTTCGCGGTTCGACGTGGACGGCGCGGTCCTCGAAGGTCCCGCCGTGCACCCGCTGCCCGTGAAAACGCCGCACCGCTGACCCGCGGCGCGACGAGCCCGATCTCCGAGGAGGTTCCAGTGCACCACCACCTGTTCCGCGGCGTCCTGGCCGGAGCGGCCGGGACGACCGCCCTGAACACGGCCACCTACCTGGACATGGCGGTGCGCGCCCGGCCGGGCAGCACCAGCCCGGAGCGGACCGTGCAGGAGGCCGAGCACCGCTTGGGCGCGCTGCCCGGTGGTGAGTCGGCGGTGCACAACCGCCGCTCCGGGCTCGGTGCGCTGCTGGGCATCGGCGCCGGTCTGGGGGTGGGCGCCGCCTACGGCTGCGTCCGGACCGGACTGCCGCGCGCCCCGCTGCCGCTGATGGCGGTCGCCGCGGGTCTCGCGGCCAATGCGGCAGGTACGGCGCCGATGACGGCGCTCGGGGTGACGGACCCGCGCGGGTGGACCGCGCAGAGCTGGGCGATGGACCTGGTCCCGCACCTCGCCTACGGCGTCGTCACCGCCCTCACCTTCGAGGCGTTCCGCTAGGCCGCCGCCGGTCCCCCGATGCCGAGGAGCTCGGCCGCGTTGCCGGAGCAGAACCGGCGCCGGTCCGCCTCGTCGGCGAACTCGCCGAGGAAGCGCGCGATCTCGCCGGCGGTGGGCCGTTGGAACGGGTGGTCGGTGGAGAACAGCAACCTGTCCGCCGCGGTCACCGCCAGCACGTGCCGCAGCAGCGCCGGTTCGAGCATCCCCGAGCAGGTGAGGTGCACGTGCGAGCGGACGTACTCGGAGACGGTCCGCGGCAGTCCCGCCGCCGCGGACAGGGAATCGGCCCGGCTCAGCCAGAACGGCAGCAGCTCGCCCCAGTGCCCGAGCACGAGCCGCAGCCCGGGGAACCGGTCGAAGGTGCCGCGCAGCACCAGCCGCAGCGCCGCGGTCCCCGCGTCGACGTGCCAGCCCCAGCCGTAGGTCGCCAGCCCCAGTCCGACGGCGTCCCCCAACCCCGAGCACGCGGCCTCGCGCACGTCGCGCGCGGGCGGGCCGGGATGCAGGAACAGCGGCAGCCCGAGCGCCTCCGCGGTGGCGAACAGCTCGTCGTGGCGCGGGTCGTCGAGCGGCACGTCGGCGGCGCGGCCGTGCACCACCGCACCGACCAGGCCGAGCCGCGCGGCGCGGCGCAGTTCGTCGGCCGCCACCGCGGGAGCGACCACCGGCAGCGTCGCGAAGGCGCGGAACCGGGTCGGGTGCCTGCGCACGGCCTCGGCGGCGGCGTCGTTCGCGTCGCGGCACAGCGGGACGGCTTCGGCCGCGGGCAGCGCGCCGGTGCCGGGCGGGTTCGCCGGGGACAGCACCTGCACGTCGACGCCCTGCGCGTCCATGTCGGCGATCCGCGCGTCCCCGAGATCGTCCAGGCGCGCCGCGAGGTCGCCGTGCTCGCTCAGGACCAGCGCGTCGTCGCGCAGGCCGGCGGGCCGCGCGCGCAGCGCGGCCGTCGCGGCGGGCAGGTCCCAGTGCTCCTCGACCGCGATCACGGTCTGCTCGCCGATCACCACGGCACCGCTTCGCCGAACCGGTCCAGGTAGGCGATGCCCGGTTCGCCGAGCCTGGACAGCAGCACGTCCACCAGCAGCGGCGCGCTCTCCTCCACCGCGTAGCGGGCGTCCGGGCCGCCGAGCGCGGTGCGGATCCAGCCGGGTGCCAGCAGCAGGAACGACCGCCGCGCGGCCGAGTCCCTGGCGGCGAGGCAGCGCACGAACATGTTCAGGGCGGCCTTGCTCCCCCGGTACAGCTCGCGGGATCCGGTGCCGGCGTTCGCGATGCTGCCCTGCCCGGAGGACATCGCCCCGAGGAGCCCTTCCGGGATCACGAGGTCGGCGAGCGCGTCGAGCACCCGCACCGGGCCGAGCGCGTTGGTCACCATCACGTCGACGAAGGTGGTGGTGCCGACCTCGCCGATCGGGGTGCGCACGTCGTTCGTGGTGCCCGCGTTGACGAACAGCACGTCGAGCCGCGTCCCGGCGAGCCGCTCGCGCAGCGCGGGCAGCCGCTCGGGTTCGGTGACGTCGAGCCGTTCCACCCGCACCCGCCCGCCGGAGTGCTCGGCGAGCTCGTGCAGCGGGGTGCGGGCGGTGCTGTCCCGGACGGTGCCGATGACGTGCCACCCCCGTTCGTGCAGTTCGGCGGCCATCGCGTGCCCGAGGCCGCGGGAGGCGCCTGCGATGAGCGCGGTCGGTCCGTTCGTTTCTGGAGTCATGCCCCGAGCCTGCTCCCCGGCGTGTCGACCGGGCACGTACCGCGGCCGGATTCGTAGGATTCCGCGAATGGAGCCGTCCCTGGTGAGCGAATCCGCCGATGTGAGCACCGATGATGTGCGTCTGCTGCGCGCGCTGCAGATCGACCCGCGGGCGTCGTTCGCGTCGATCGCGGCGGCGCTCGGCGCCTCCGAGGGAGCGGTGCGCCGCCGCTACCACCGCCTGCGCACCGGGGGCGTGCTGCGCGTCGCGGGCATCGTCGATCCGGGCGCGCTGGGGCAGAGCCGGTGGCTGGTGCGGTTGCGCTGCCGTCCGGGCAGCGCGGCGGCGATCGCCGAGGCGCTCGCGGAGCGGGAGGACGTGAGCTGGGTGGCGCTGGGCGCCGCCGGGTCCGAGGTGACCTGCGCGGTGCGGTCGCGGACCCGGGAGCAGCGCGAGGAGCTGCTGGGCCGCCGGCTGCCGCGCACCGCTGCGGTGCTCGACATCCGCGCGGCGGCGCTGCTGCGGCAGTTCGTCGGTGGCCGCGGGCACCACTGGGCGGCGCTGCGCGGCGCGCTGACCGAGCGGGAGGAGGCGGAGCTCGGTTCCGCGGGGAACCCGTTCGCGGAAAACCCCGTCACCGCAGGAGATCCGGTCGAGTTGTCCACTTCGGACGAACGGCTGCTGGCCGCGCTGGCGGCCGACGGCCGCGCGGGATTCGTGGACCTGGCGGCGGCCGCGGACCTCACCCCGGGCCGCGCCGCGCGCCGCCTGCACGCGCTGCTGGAGCGGCGCGTCGTGCACGTCGACGTGGAGATCGCCGCGGCCGCGCTGGGCCTGCACGCACGGGCGAACCTGTGGCTGCGGGTGCACCCGTCGGCGGTGAAGGACGTGGGGCGCGCGCTGGCGCAGGAACCGGAGGTCGGGTTCGCCGCGGCCGTATCCGGGCCGCACAACCTGCACGCCGTGGCGCACTGCCGGAACTTCGACGACCTCTTCGAGTTCACCACCGACCGGATCGGCGCGCTGCCGGGCGTGCACGACGTGGAGGTGTCGCCGTTCGTCCGGCACGTCAAGCAGGCGGGCACCCTCGTCGACGACGACCGGCTCGCCGTCCCGGGAATCCCCCGCCGCTGACTCCACCCACCTCGCGGGAGCCGCCGGTACCCCACCGCCGCGGCGGCCGATCACCCGCTCGCACGGCGAGTTCCGGTCACCGCGGGCCGAACGAGCGGACCGCGGCCACCACCCGTTCCTCCACCGCGTCGCGACCGGCCCGCCACACGGCGACCGCGTCCGATCCGGGCAGCGCCGCGGGCAGTGCCTCGGCGACGGCCTCCAGGTGGGCGCGGCGCAGCTCCGCGTTCACGTTGATCTTCGCGACGCCGGAGCCGACCGCGCTCCGGATCTGCTCGGCGGGCAGCCCGCTCGCCCCGTGCAGCACCAGCGGCACCGGCACCGCGGCCCGGACGGCGCGCAGCCGGTCCAGGTCCAGCCGCGCGTCCGGGGAGAACCCGTGCACGTTGCCGACGGCGACGGCCAGCGCGTCCACCCCGGTGCGGCCGACGAAGTCCGCGGCCTGCTCGGGTGAGGTCATCGCCGCGGACCGGGCGCCGGTGGAGACGTCCTCGTCCCCGGCGAGCGCGCCCAGCTCGCCCTCCAGCCAGGCGCCGTGGTCGTGGGCGATGCGGACGGCTTCGGCGGTCGCCGCCACGTTGTCCTCGTACGGGTCGTGCGCACCGTCGTACATCAGCGAGGTGTAGCCGAGTTCGGCGCACCAGCGCAGCTCGGCGAGGTCCCGGCAGTGATCCAGGTGCACGCCGACCTCCGCGTCGGCGTCCGCGGCGGCCGCCAGCGCGACGGTCGCCAGCAGCCGGCCCGCGTGCCGGAAGTGGCTCGATCCCGCGAGCAGCAGCACCGGTGCCCCGGTCCGCTCCCCCGCCCGCACCACGGCCTGCACCTGCTCCAGGTTGTAGGTGGCGAACGCGCCGAGCGCCCACCCGCCATCGGCGGCGGCGCGCAGCGCACCGGTCCCGCGGCTCAGCACGCGGCCTCCCGGAGCCTGCGCACCGCGTCGCGCAGCCCGTGCTCGTCACCGACGTTCCCGGCGAACACGCCGTAGGGCACGCCGGTCGCCGGGCCGGACACCGGTTCCCAGATCGAGGCGGTGCCGGGCAGCAGCGTGCCGCGGGACCACGCCCGGCGGATGCCGAGCCCGCCGGTGGCCACGTCCGAGGAGGTGATGCCGCCCTTCGCGAGCACGAACGCGGGCCGGACCTCGGCGAGCACCGACCGCACCACCGCGACCAGGGCGGCGCTGACGGTGCGGGCGATCTCCAGGCTGTGCTCGGCGTCGCGGCCGCCGACCAGCTCGCGGCTGGTGCGCAGCACGGCGTCCTCGGCGGCTCCGGCCCGCAGCAGCGCGACGACGCGCGCGGTGACCTGCGCGACGTGCTCGGCGCAGGCCGCCGGGTCGAGCACCCGGGCCACGTCGAGCTCGACCTCGGCGCTGCGGCCGTCGGCGTGCAGCGCGGCGAGCTGGCGGGTGGTGAGCCCGACGTGCGAGCCGACGACCACCAGCCCGCGGCTCGACCGGTCCCGCGCATCGTCCGGGCCCGGTTCGGCCGCGCGCAGGTCCGCCGGGTCCGCGGGCGGGTGCGCGCGCTGGCCGGTGCGCGCCCGCACGAACGACGGGCCGGTGCGGTAGACGAACCGCCCGCCGTCCGCCTCGGCGCGCAGCAGCCCGGCGACGAGCACCCGCAGGTCCTCGTCGGTGGCGGCGTCGGCGACGACCGGCAGCCCGCCGGTGATCCCGCCGAGGATGCGGGCGACCGCCGCCGGCCCGCCGGAGCGCAGCTCGGCCAGCGGCACCGCGGTCACCGCGTCCCGCGGGACCCGGCCACCGGTCTTCTCCGCCACCCAGTCCCGCAGGTCGGAACTGCGGTAGCCGAAGGTGCGGTCGCGGGCGAACTCCGTCTCACCGACCGGCACCATCCCGTCCACGGTCCGCATCCAGTGCACCGAGTCGACGGTGATCCGCCCGGGTTCGATCAGGGCGGGGACCAGCAGCACGCCGTCCACGTCCTGCCCGGCGGCCGCGCTCTCCGCACCGAGGACGTCGGTCTCCAGCGGGAAGTGCCCGCGCAGCGTCGAATCCCCGCGGCTGGCGAAGGCGCAGTCGACGCCGAGGTCGCGGGCGACGTCGAGCGCGGCGCGCGCGACCTCCCGGTTGGTCCGGGCCGCGTCCGGCGGTGCGAGGCTGCGCGTGTTGGTGAGCACGAAGAAGCCCGGGGTCTCCTGCGCGAAGGCCCACTCCAGGTCCTCGCGGGTCCAGGCGGTGAGCACCGGCAGGTCCCGGATGCTCTGCGTGCCGGTCGGGTCGTCGTCGAGCACCACCACCCGGCGGCCGGCCGCGACCGCCGCGGTCAGCTCGGCGGCCGGGACGTCCCGCGGTTCGGGGGCGTCGGCGAGCAACCGCTCGCGGGAGATCGCCATCTCAGAACTCCAACTCCTTCAGCGCGCGCACGATCGCGTCCCCGGCCTGCGCGGTGGAGGCCGAGCCGCCGAGGTCGGGGGTGCGGCCCACCGGGTCCCGCAGCGCCGCGTCCACGGCGCGTTCGACCAGCGCGCCCGCGCGCACCGCGCCCTCGTCGCCGCGGCGCCGCCCCAGCCAGTCCAGCATGAGTCCCGCCGAGAGCACCGCGGCGACCGGGTTCGCGATGCCCTGCCCGGCGATGTCCGGCGCCGAACCGTGCGAGGACTGGAACAGGCCGTGCTCGTCGCCCACGTCGCCGCTGCCCGAGAGCCCCAGCCCGCCGACCGAGGCGGCGGCGAGGTCGGAGATGATGTCGCCGAACATGTTCTCGGCGACCAGCACGTCCAGCGACTGCGGGCGCTGCACCTGGTAGGCCGTCATCGCGTCCACGTAGGCGTGATCGCGCTGCACGTCCGGGTACTCGTCAGCGACCGAGTCGAAGACCTCGCGGAAGAACGCGTAGCTGGACAGCACGTTCGCCTTGTCCACGCAGGTCACCTTCGCCGGGCGCGCCGGGTTCGCCGCGTGCCGGGAGCGGGCGAGCTCGAACGCCTGCCGCACCACCTTCTCGGTGCCCCGCCGAGTGATCACGATGGTGTCGGTGGCGACCTCGCCGCGCACGTTCGTCCCGCCTTCGCGGGAGGCGTAGAGGCCTTCGACGTTCTCCCGCACCACCACGTAGTCGATGCCGTCACCGCGGGTCAACGGCTGCGGCAGCGCCGGGATCGAGTGCACCGGGCGGATCCCGGCGTAGAGGTCGAGGCCGAAGCGCAGCCGGAAGATGACGTCGCCGTTGACCTCGCGGCCGTCCGGATGGCGCGCCTCGGGCAGGCCGATCGCGCCCATGTAGATGGCGTCCGCGGCGGCGCAGGTCGCGTACTGCTCGTCGGGCATGGCGATGCCGGTGCGCTGCCAGCGCCCGGCGCTCGCGTCGAGCTCCTCGAAGTCGAGGCCGAACCCGCCCAGTTCGGCGGCGGCCGCGGCGACCTTGAGCGCTTCGGCGGTGGTCTCGGGCCCGATCCCGTCCCCGCCGAGCACGGCGATCCGGTAGGTGGTCATGCGATTCCCCTTCGGTAGCAGCGAATTCGGTGTCTCACAGCAGGACCCACAGCAGGCTCACCCCGGCCATCGAGGTCACCGACAGCACGGTGTGGCTCAGCGTCCACACCCGCAGGTTCTCGCCGACGGTCAGGCCGAAGTACTCCTTGCTGAGCCAGAAACCGGCGCTGTTGACGTGCAGCAGGAACGAGGATCCCGCGCCCGCGGCCAGCACCAGCAGCGCCAGGTGCACCGGGTCGAGCGCGCCGACGCTGGGGGCCACCAGCGTCGCCGCCAGCACGCCCGCCACCGTGGCGGAGCCGAGCGCGGCGACCAGGATCGCGGCGATGCCGAAGGTCAGCAGCAGCGTCGGCACCCCGGCCCCGGAGGCCAGGTCGAGCACCGCGTCGGCGGTGCCGGACTCGACGATGACGCGGCTGAACCCGCCGGCCGCACCGACGATGAAGGTGATCCCGGCGATCGGCGCCAGCGACGAGCCGACCCAGCGCTCGCGCACTTCGCGGGGCGTGCCGGACAGCCCGCCCAGCACGACGACGGCGACCAGCACCGAGATCAGCAGGGCGATGGCCGGTTCTCCGGCGAGTTCGACCACCGCGTGCACCGGCCCGGTGCCGTCGGCCCAGAACAGGTCGGTGGCGGCCTTGCCGAGCATGAGCAGCACCGGCAGCAGGATCACCGCGAAGCTGCGGGCGCGTCCCGGCGGGCGCGGCACGTCGCTCCCGTCGGCGGCGAACAACCGCTCCAGCCCGGCGGGCGGACGCGCCCGCACCCAGCGCCGCATCAGCCGACCGAGCCACGGGCCGGTGAGCAGCACGGCGGGGGCGGCGACGACCAGCCCGAGCACCAGGACCAGCCCGATGCTGGACCCGAGCGCTCCGGCCGCGCCGACCGGGCCGGGATGCGGCGGCAGCAGGCACTGCGCCGCGTCCAGCCCGGCCAGCAGCGGGAAGGCGAGCAGCGTGAGCTCGATGCCGGTGCGCCGCGCGAGCAGCAGCACCACCGGGATCAGCGTCACGAACCCGACCTCGAAGAACATCGGGAGTCCGATGAGGACGGACGCGGCGAGCACCACCCAGGGCAGTCCCCGCACGCCCACCCCGCCGGTCAGGGTCTGCACGATCCGCGAGGCCGCCCCGGATTCGGACAGCACCGCGCCGAACATGGCGCCCAGCGCGATCAGCACCCCGGTCTCGCCGAGCGTCTTGCCGATGCCGGTGGTGAGCCCTTCGACGGTGCCGGTGACGCCGAGCCCGGCGGCCAGCCCCACCAGCACGCCGCCGCTGAGCAGCGCCAGCACCGGGTGCAGCTTGAGCGCGCTGACGGCGACGGCGACGAAGACGATCCCGCCGAGCAGGACCGCCATGAGGCGGATGTCGTGCCCGGTGAGCGGTGCCGTGGCGGCGGCTTGCGCGCCGATCACGGCGCACCTGCGCGAGAGCGCGCGTGGTCCGGTTGCATGCTGCTGTCCATTCCTTTTGCGTCGTTGCGAAAGGTCGTGCGGGATCAGGCCGGCGGGGCCGGGCGTTGGACGAGTTCGACGAGTTCGCCGCCCGCGGATTCGGCGAGGAACGCGCACGGCAGCCCGAATCCACCGGTGAAGGCGTCCTCCGGTGGCTGCCCGGCCGAGCGCAGCACCGCGTCGAGGTCGTCGACGGCGAAGCAGAAGTGGTGCAGCCCTTCGCCGCGCTCCCGCAGGTGGGTCAGCGGCGGCCCGGGGCGGTGCGGTTCGAGCAGCTGGAGCCCGGCGGCGGTCCCCCCGGGCGAGCAGCCGCGCGGGTAGAGCCAGACCAGCCGGACCCCGACCGCGTCGACGAACTCGTCCCGGACGACGTGCAGGCCCAGGTGCTCCGCGTACCAGCGGGCGGTGCGGTCGGCGTCGCCGGTGATGAGCGCGACGTGGTCGATCGGGCCCGCGGGGACGAGCGGCTCAGCCACGGGTGGCCTCGTGGGCGGTGGCGGGCACCGGAACCTCCTTGGTCGACCAATTGGTATGACAGGTTTTCTAGCAAACCGGTGCGCCCGATGTCCACACCCCGGCCGATCTCTAGGATCGGCGAGCACGCGACCTCCGCGGGAAGGAGCACGACCAGTGGCCGAGGACACCGCACCCGGCGAGATCCGCCGCTCGGACGAGGTGGTGGCGGGGCTGCTGCGGCGCATCCTGGACGGCAGGCTGCGGCCCGGCGACCGGCTGCCCGCCGAACGCGACCTCGCCACCGAGTACGGCGTCTCCCGGACGGCGCTGCGCGAAGCCATGAGCAACCTGACCGGGCGCGGCCTGATCGCCTCCCGCGGCGGCAGCGGACTGCGCATCACCGCGGTCGCACCGGAACGCGCGCAGGAAGCGCTCTTCCTGTACCTGCGGGACAACGACCTCGACTACCGCTCGATCCACGAGGTCCGCGAGGTGATCGAGGTGCACGCCGCGGGCGCCGCCGCCGAACGCGGCGACGCCGAGACCGCCCGCCTGCTCAGCGCCGCCAACGACGAGCTGCGCGCCAGCGGCGAGGACGTGGCCCGCGCCGTCGCCGCCGACTTCGAGTTCCACCGGCTGGTCAGCGTCATGGCGGGCAACGAGATCTTCAGCCTGCTGCTGTCCTCGCTGCGCGGCGGGCTGATCCGGGTGCGCGAGCACAACCTCACCCTGCGCGCCGCCCACCAGGAGGCCTGCGACTCGCACCAGGCCATCGTCGACGCCATCACCGCGCACGACCCCGACGCGGCGCGCGCCGCGATGGCGAGCCACCTCAGCGCGGTGTTCGGCTACTGGCATGGGGACTGAATGTTCGACTCGGTTTGCTGAGTACCTGGGGTGGCGGAACCTCAGCTGCTTCCTCGCTGCGGGATCGTTTTCACCGGTGGCTCCGCCACAGGAGAAAACGCTGTCCTCGCGTGGAAGCAGCTGAGAACCCGCGGGTGGTCCTGTTGCTCAGGTGGTCGTTTGCTCAGCGGCTTCGCCGCTGACAGGAAGGAAAGGGCGCGCGGTGGACGTGCTGGATGAGCCGGTGCTGGCGTCGTTGCGGGGGCGGCACGCGCACCTCGCTCGGTGGTGCGGGACGGCGGCGACGTACCTGCCCGGGGTGACGACGTTCGCGGCGGTCGCCGAACCGGGACCGGCGGCGTGGGACGACCTGGCGCGGCTGCTCGGTTCCGGGGCGCTCGCCGACATGTTCAGCTCCGAAGCGGTGCCGCCGCCCGGCTGGGAACCGGTGTTCGCGCTCGAAGCCCGGCAGCTGATCGGCCCCGCCGAGCCCGCCCCCGTCGGTCCTGGCACCGACGTGGTCGAACTGGGCGTCGCGGACGTGCCCGCGATGCTCGACCTGGTCGCCCGGACCGAGCCGGGACCGTTCTGGCCGCGCACCCGGGAACTCGGCACCTACCTGGGCATCCGCGAGGGCGGCGCGCTGGTGGCGATGGCGGGCGAACGGCTCCGGCCGCCGGGCTGGACGGAGATCAGCGCCGTGTGCACCGCGCCCGAAGCGCGCGGGCGCGGGCACGCGCCCCGGCTGGTCCGCACGCTGGCCGGGCGCATCGCGGCGCGTGGCGAACGGGCCTTCCTGCACGTCACCGACACCAACACCGCGGCTCTCGGGCTCTACGAGCGGCTCGGTTTCCGGACCCGCAAGCCGGTGACCTTCCGCGGCCACCGCGTCCCCTGATCCACGGCATATTTCGCGCGGCGCCGGGTAATCGGGAGGAGCACTGGCGGTGACCGCGCACGACCGAGGAGGCTCAGGTGGCTCTCGACGACGATGACATCAGAAGTTCGGGCAGCGGCGGACCGGAGGGCCCGGCCGACTCCGGCGCCGGACGCGGCACGCCCGGCCAGCACGACGGCGGCGCGGACGGCGGAGCCGACGGAGGCGCCGAGGGCCCGGCCGACTCCGGCGCCGGGCGCGGCACACCGGGCCAGCACGACGGGGGCGCCGACGGCTCGGCCGAAGGGCCCGCCGACTCGGGGACCGGCCGCGGCACGCCCGGCCAGCACGACGGTGGGGCGGACGGCGGAGCCGACAGCGGTGCCCGCTGAACTGAGCAGCCCCGTGGGGGGGGCCCCCCCCCCCCCCGCCCCGCGCGCCCCCCCCCGGGGGGCCCCCGGGGGGGCCGCCCCCCCCCGGGGGCGGGGGCCCCCCCCCCCGGGGGGGGGGCGCCCCCGCGTCGTGGGGCCCGACGTGGACGCGTTCGCCCGGCGGCACTGGGGCCGCGAACCGCTGCTGCGGCGCGGCGCCGACCCGGACTCGTTCCGGGACGTGCTCGACCTCGACGGTGTCGACGAACTGCTCTCCCGCCGCGGGCTGCGCACCCCGTTCCTGCGCCTCGCCAAGCAGGGCGAGGTCGTCGACTCCGGATCGTTCACCGGGCCAGGCGGGGTGGGCGCCGAGATCGGCGACCAGGTGCGCGACGACCAGGTCGCCGCGCTGTTCGCCGAGGGGACCACCGTGGTGCTGCAGGCGCTGCACCGGACCTGGTCCGGCGTCATCGACCTCACCACCGACCTCGCCGCGGAACTCGGCCACCCGGTGCAGGCCAACGCGTACGTGACGCCGCCGTCCTCCCGCGGGTTCGCCGCCCACTACGACGTGCACGACGTGTTCGTGCTGCAGCTCGCCGGGCGCAAGCACTGGACGGTGCACGCGCCCGTGCACCCGGACCCGCTGCGCGACCAGCCGTGGAACGCCCACGCCTCGGCCGTCGCCGCACGCGCGCGCGACGAGGCTCCGGAGATCGACGCGGTGCTGGAGCCGGGCGACGCGATGTACCTGCCGCGCGGCTGGCTGCACGCCGCGACCGCGCTCGGCGACGTGTCGGCGCACCTGACGGTGGGCGTGCACGTGCTGACCAGGTTCGCGCTGGTGGAGGCGCTGACCGCGCTCTGCGCGCGGGACCCGGAGCTGCGGGCCTCGCTGCCGCTGGGCATCGACGTCGCCGACCCCGCGGAGCTCGCCCCGCACCTCGACGCGGTGCGCACGGCGCTCACCCGCGCGTTGCGGGACGTGCCCGCCGACGACGTCGCGCGCCGCGTCCGCGGCCGGGTCTGGTCCGGCGGACGTCCCGAACCGGTGCGGCCGGTCGCCACCGCCGAGTTCGCCGGCGGGCTGGCGGCCGGGGACGTCGTGCGGCGGCGCGCCGGGCTGCGCCACCGGGTCGTCGACGGCGCGGACGAGGTGGTGCTGGAGCTGCCGGACCGGCGGCTCGCGCTGCCCGCGGACACCGCGGACGCCGTGCGCGAACTGCTCACCGGCGGCACGTTCCGGGTGGGCGAGCTGCCCGGGCTGGACGAGGCCGATCAGGTGGTGCTGGTCCGCAGGCTGCTGCGGGAGGGCGTGCTCGTCCCCGCGGCCCTCCCGTGACCGGGCACCACTGGCCGCGCTGCTCCTTCGTCGCCGAGGCCGCGGGCGACCCGCTGGAGGGATCGGCGCCGCCCGCGCAGCGGTGGTTCCTCCTCGAACACCCCGGGCCGTGGGGGCGGGACGCGCTCACCGGGTCCGGGCTCGACCCGGCCGTCGTCACCGCGATCACCGGGTGGGCCGCCGACGCGGGCGCGCGCGTGCTGCTGGTGCGCCGGCCCGGGCGCAACGCGAGCGGAGCGGTCCGCCGCTGGTTCCGGGTGGACTCCCGGCCGGGACGCGAATCCGTCCGGGGCGGCGCGGTCGCCTCGGCCGCCGAACTGGTCGACGCGGTGGACGCACCCGGCGAACCCGTCGCGGGGCCGCTGAACCTGGTGTGCGCGCACGGCAGGCACGACACCTGCTGCGCGGTGCGCGGCCGGCCGGTGGCCGCGGCCCTCGCCGCGGCGGCGCCCGGCGGCACGTGGGAGTGCAGCCACCTCGGCGGCTGCCGGTTCGCGCCAGCGCTGGTGCTGCTGCCGCACGGCTACGCGCTCGGCGGCATCCCGGCGGTGGACGCGGTCGGGGCCGCGCGCGACTACGCCGCCGGGAACCTCGACGCCCGCTGGGTGCGCGGCCGCACCTCGCTGCCCCCGGCCGCGCAGGCCGCGCAGCACCACGCGCGGGCCGCCACCGGGGCGACCGGCGTGGACGAGCTGCGGCCCGTCGCCGTCGAACCCGACGGGGACGCCGGCTGGCGGGTGGAACTCGCCGATCCGGACGTCGCGGTGCGGCTGCGCGAGCGGTGGGTCGCCACCGGGAGACCGTTGACCTGCGCGGCCACCGCACCCGGCCGGATGCGCGTGTTCGACCTCCTCGACCTGCGCGGCTGACCGCCGGACTCCGCTTCCGGCCCGGTCCGCGGCCGGAGACCGGGCGGGTCAGCTCGGGCGCGCCGCGGGCAGTTCGGCGGTGATGCGGAGACCACCACCGGGCCGGGGCGCCACGTCGAGGATCCCGTCGTGCGCGCGCACGACGCTGCGCACGATCGCCAAGCCGAGCCCGACGCCCGCGTGCTCGTCGTCGCGCACCCGCTCCGCACCGCGCTGGAACGGCTCGGTCAACGTCCCCACCACCTCCGGCGGGAGGACCGCGCCGGTGTTCTCGACCAGCAGCACCGCGACGTCCGGCCGCGCCTCGGTGCGCACCCGCACCGCACCCCCGCCGGGCAGGTTGTGCACGATCGCGTTCTGCACGAGGTTCGTCACCATCGGCAGCAGCAGCGCCGCCGAACCGGACGCCCACGCCGCGTCCCCGCCCGCGTCGAGCTCGACACCGCGCCGCTCGGCCAGCGGCAGCGACGTCTCGACCGCCTCGTCCACCAGCAGCGACAGGTCGACCGGTTCGCTGCTGAAGGAACCCCGGTCGGCGCGGGCGAGCAGCAGCAGGGCCTCCGTCAGCTCCACCGCCCTGGTGTTGACCTGCCGCAGCCGGGTGACGAGCGCGTCCATGTCCGGATCCGGGTCGTGGCTGGCCACGTCGAGCAGCGTCCGCGAGATCGCCAGCGGAGTGCGCAGCTCGTGCGAGGCGTTCGCGGCGAACCGCCGCTGCTCCGCGGTGTGCGCCTCCAGCTGCGCGAGCATGGCGTCGAAGACGTCGGCGAGGTCTCGGAACTCGTCCCGCCGCCCCGGCAACCGGATCCGGTGCGAGAGCGAACCGTCCGCCGCCAGCCGCGCGGCCGCGCCGATCCGGCGCAGCGGCGACAACATCCGCCCGGCGAGGAACCAGCCGCCGACCAGGCCGAACACCAGCACCGCCAGCAGCACCAGCGCCGCCTTCGGGGCGAACGCGCGCACCAGGTCCCGGCGTCCCGGCACGAAACCGCCCGGCGTGTTCACCTGCTCCGGGACGTAGCGCAGCAGGAACACCCACACCACGGCGAGCAGCAGGGCGCTCGCGACGACGAGGAACCCGGCGTAGCTCACGGCCAGCTTGAACCGGGCGCTCATCCCGGGGCGCCTAGCCACGGTCGTCCACCGCGGCCTCGATCCGGTAGCCGACGCCGGGGACGGTCGTGATCAGCCACGGTTCGCCGAGCCGTTTGCGCAGCGCGGACACCGTGATGCGGACCGCGTTGGTGAACGGGTCGGCGTTCTCGTCCCAGGCCCGCGCCAGCAGCTCCTCCGCGCTGACCACGCCGCCCTCCGCGCCGACGAGGACCTCCAGCACCGCGAACTGCTTGCGGGTGAGCGCGACGTGCCTGCCGTCGCGGAACACCTCGCGCCGGAACGGGTCCAGCCGCAGCCCCGTGATCTCCCGCACCGGCGGCCGGGACCGCTCCCGCCTGCGGTCCAGCGCGCGCAGCCGCAGCACCAGCTCCCGCAGCGCGAACGGTTTCGTCAGGTAGTCGTCGGCGCCGAGTTCGAAGCCGGTCTCCTTGTCGTGCAACCGATCCGCGGCGGTGAGCATCAGGATGGGGAGCCCGCTGCCCGAGCCGACGATCCACCGCGCCACGTCGTCCCCGGACGGGCCGGGGACGTCCCGGTCGAGGACCGCGAGATCGTAGGAGTTGACCTGCAGCAGCTCCAGCGCGGTGTCGCCGTCCCCGGCCACGTCGGCGGCGATCGCCTCCAGCCGCAGGCCGTCCCGGATCGCCTCGGCCAGGTAGCGCTCGTCCTCGACGATCAGCACTCGCATGGGGGAATGCTAGTTCGGCGGACGTATCGCCAGCGTATGCGAAAACGAATACGCGGTGGCAACGGCGCGGGGTCTTCGCTGGTGGCATGACCACGACACCGCACCTCCGGAACCGGATCACCACCGCCTCCGCCGTCGCGCTGCTCGGCGCCCTCGGCGTCGCCGTGACGATCGCCGCTTCTCCCGCGCTGCGCGGCGAACCCACCGCCGAGGACGGCGCGATCCCCGACGACCGGGAGGTGTCGGTGTTCGACGACGCCGAACCCGCCGTCGCGAAGCTCGACGAGGACCTGCTGGAGGCGCTGCGGGCCGCCGCGACCGAGGCCGAGGACGAGGGACTGCGGTTCCGCGTCAACAGCGGCTGGCGATCACCGGGCCTCCAGGAACGGATGTTGCAGGACGCCGTCACCACCTACGGTTCCCGCGCCGAGGCCGCGCGCTGGGTCGCCACCGCCGAGACCTCCGCGCACGTGTCCGGCCAGGCCGTGGACATCGGTCCGTACGACGCCTCGGACTGGCTGGTCCGACACGGTGACGACCACGGGCTCTGCCAGATCTACGCCAACGAGCCGTGGCACTTCGAACTCCGCCCGCTGGCCATCACCGAGGGTTGTCCGCAGCCCTACACCGACCCCACCGAGGACCCGCGGATCCGCCCGTGACGGCCCGTCCCGGCCGGCGGGGCGGGCCGCCCCCCGCTCGTAGCGGACCGCGCCGTAGTCCTCGCGCTCCGGTTCGTCGAAGCGCGCCGCCCGCCGCGCCAACGCCCGCATCCGCTCGCGCATCTCCACCGCCGGGAGCCGGTGGTGCGGGCCGTGCCCCGGCAGCTCGGCGAGGAACAGCGCCGTCCCCGGGCTGGGGAACGGGTGCGCGATCACGCCCGGGCCCGATCTCCACCGGCTCCGACCCGCGGATCACCCGGTCGGCCTCCGGGCCGCCACGCCAGATCACCCTCGTGGATCCACAACCGGACGTCGACGCGTCCGGCGCGAGTTGTCAAGGGCCCACCACCTGCTGGGAATGCGCTGGCCCCGGGCGCGGTTGAGCCCTCTTGGCCGGGAAGACCGGATCATCCAGCGGAAGCGAGGCAGTGGTGTCAGGTGAGTCGTCGAGCCAGGCGTCGGGCGGTCCCGGCAGTGGAACCCGGTTGCCCCGCGAGATCTGGATCCTGGTCGGCGGCAGCTTCATCGTCGCGATCGGCATGGGCATCGTCTCGCCCGCGCTGCCGGCCTTCGCGACCTCCTTCGACGTGGGCGTGACGGCGGCGTCGTTCATCGTCAGCGCGTTCGCGTTCATGCGCCTGGCCTTCGCCCCTGCCAGCGGGCGGCTCGTCGCCTGGTTCGGCGAGCGGCCGATCTACGTGTGGGGCATCAGCATCGTCGGCGTCAGCAGCGCGGCCTGCGCGTTCGCCACCTCGTACTGGCAGCTGCTGGTGTTCCGCGCGCTCGGCGGCATCGGCTCCACCATGTTCACCGTCTCGGTGGTGGCGCTGCTGGTGCGGCTCGCGCCGCCGCAGCAGCGCGGGCGCGCGTCCGGGCTGTGGGCGACGAGCTTCCTGCTGGGCAACATCTCCGGGCCGATCATCGGCAGCGTCATGGTGGGCTTCTCGCTGCGGATGCCGTTCCTGACCTACGGGGAGGCGCTGTTCCTCGCCGCGTTCATCGGCTGGCTGCTGCTGCGGAAGTCGACGCTGGCGGCGCCGGTGAGGGACGACGTCCCGGCGATGACGGTCCGGGAAGCGCTGCGCTCGCGCACCTACCGGGCGGCGATGCTGTCGAACTTCAGCATGGGCTGGGCGGTGTACGGGGTGCGGATCGCGCTGATCCCGCTGTTCGTCGTCGAAGCGCTGCGCTCCACGCAGGCGATGGGTGGCGTGGCGCTGTCGGTGTTCGCCGTCGGCAACGCCGCCGTGATCATGGTGTCCGGGCGGCTCTCCGACCTGCACGGCCGGAAACCGCTGGTGCTCGTCGGGCTGGCCGTGTCGGGGCTCGGCACCGCGGCGCTGGGCTTCAGCGGTTCGGTGCCGGTGTTCCTGGCGGTGTCGCTGGTCGCCGGGGTCGGCGCGGGGCTGCTGAACCCGGCGCAGAACGCGGCCGTCGCCGACCTCGTCGGCGCGAAGGGCAAGGGCGGGCCGGTGCTGGCCGCGTTCCAGATGAGCGCGGACGTCGGGTCGATCCTCGGCCCGCTGGTCACCGGGGTGCTCGCCGACCTCATCTCCTACCGGGCCGCGTTCGCGGTGACCGGGCTGACCGCGGTGCTGGCGCTGGCCGCCTGGTTCGCCGCGCCCGAGACGAGCGGCCGCCGCGGCACCATCGAACCCGTCCTGAGCACCGGCGAAGGCGACGCGCAAGTCCAGCGCGCCGAGAAGTAGGTCAGCGCCAGGCCCCGCGCGCGGTGAGGACGAGCCGCCGCGGACCACCCTGCTCCGGCACCAGGTCGATCAGGGCGGCCGCGACGGTGGCGAAGGTCAGCACCGGCCTGCCGGGGACCGCGGTCACCTCGTCCAGCGGGGCGAGCTCGCGGTCCTCGTCGGCCGGGCCGGACTTCAACGTCACCGGGTAGACCGCGGTCCAGTCCGCCGCGCACCGCGGCAGGTCCCGCTCGGCGGCGAGCTTGTCGTCGAACAGCCGCTTCGCGAGGGTGCGGGCGAACAGCCGCGGCACGAACGACTGCTTCCGGGCGGTGTCGCCGATGCCGAGCGAGGACAGCAGCACGAACCGCGGCACCGCGGCCGCTTCGATCGCGTCGAGGATCCGCGGCAGGCTGCGCCGCTGGAAATCGGTGCCGTGCCACAGGTATCCCGCTCCGACGCGGGCGCCGAGGCAGGAGACGACGGCGTCGTGCCCGGCGAAGGCCGCCGTCATCGCCGGGACGTCGTCGACCGCTCCCCCGACGACCGCCAGCCCGGGGCGCGGGGTGATCGCGTCGGGGTTCCGCGCGTACGCGGTCACCCCGTACCCGCGGTCGAGGGCGTGCTCGACGGCGGCGCCGCCGGTCCGCCCGGTCACGCCGAGGACGACGATCTGCATGGCTCGCTCCGAACTCGTGGGGGCATCGCTCTCTCGCCGAGCCATCATGCCCCGATGAGCGCCCCGACCGGACCGTTTCCGAGAACCGGGCCGGTCCGCGCACGGCCGGTCCTCCTGTCAGCTGCGGAGCCGACGAGCCACCGGCCACGCGCGCCACCGGCAT
This sequence comes from Saccharopolyspora sp. 6M, assembly GCF_020176775.1. Taxonomy (NCBI): domain Bacteria; kingdom Bacillati; phylum Actinomycetota; class Actinomycetes; order Pseudonocardiales; family Pseudonocardiaceae; genus Saccharopolyspora; species Saccharopolyspora sp. 6M. Next base: position 16,615 of record NZ_JAIUJZ010000063.1, on the reverse strand, counting down.
CGCCGCGGATGCTCAGCGGCGGGACCGCGACCTCCGACGCGGAGACCGCCGCGGTCGCCGCCCGGCACGACGACGGCCGCCGCGGCCGGCGGTCGGTGCTGCGGGACCCGGCGGTGCTGCTGTGCCCGCTCGCCCGGCGCGCCGGGCAGGCGGGCCGCTCGCACGGTTGCCGCGAAATCCGGTGATCCGCGTGTTCGGGCCCGCACCTGCGGTATCTCAGGCGGGTTCCCTCCGCTTCCGCGGATCTCCAGCTCGCCCGTTCGGGCGATGTGGGGGCGACCGGACCCGTCCTAACGTGAAGCGCATGGAACCGCCTTCGCACGCTCGGCCGCGGATCCCGGAGCAGCGGGCGGCCCTGTCCCCGGGACAGCTGCTGATCACCGGGGACGTGGGCGGCGACCTGGTGCTCGACACCGCCGAGCTGGACGCGCGGGCCACCGTGCAGCGCCAGGTGCACTACCGCACCCGGCGCTGCGATCAGGTGCACCTGGTGCGCGGGGTCCCGCTGCACGAAGTGCTCGTCGAGGCGGCACCCCGGCTGGACGACCGGCACAAGATGGGGCTGCTCAACGTGGTGGTGCTCGCGACCTCCGAGGACGGGTTCCAGGTGGTGCTGTCGCTGGCCGAGGTCGACCCCGAGTTCGGGGCGTGCTCGGCGCTGCTGGCCACCCGCTACAACGGGCGGACGCTCGCCCGGCCGACGCTGGTGATGCCGTGCGACGGCCGCGCCAGCCGCTACGTGCGCCAGGTCTGCCGGTTGCGGCTGCTGAACATCGCCCCGGCCGAGGACCTGGTGACCGCGCCCTAGCCGCGCAGGTCGGCGAGGATCGCCTCGGCGACGAGTTCCAGTTCCCGCGCCTCCCGTGCCCCGATGGGCGAACCGCAGGACCCGGCGCGCCCGCCCGCGCGCAGCAGCACGACCACGCCGTCGTCCCGCCCGGCCACGGCCGCCAGCGCCGCGTCCAGCTCGGCGCGGCAGGTGCAGTGCAGCCCGGCCGCGACCTCGCCGAGGGCGCACTCCCGGTGGACGTGCACCGGCGACGCGCCCCGCGGCGTGCCGCGCACCAGCGCCAAGTGCTCCCGACCGTCGCGGGCGCGGTAGCCGACGGCGCGGAACGTCCCGGCGGGCAGCGGCAACCGCGCTTCCGCGCCCCGCTCGACCAGGCCGTCCCGCCGCATCCGGTGCTCGGCGACCTCGTCGACGGACACCACCGCCAGCTCGTGCTCCAGCGCGAACAGCCGGGCTTCGGCCGCCCCCGCCAAGCGGGTCGGGTCGTCCAGGCCGACGAGCTCGCCGAACGCGACCGCGCGGTGCAGACCGGCGAGCGCGGCCAGGTCGGCGGCGGCCTCCGCGGGCCCCCGGTGGCCGAGCACGCCCCCGGCGTCCACCCGCAGCGGGACCACGTGGCCGGGCCGCGCCAGGTCGTCCGGCCCGGTGCGCGGATCGGCGAGCGCCGCGATGGTGCGCGCCCGGTCGGCCGCCGAGATCCCGGTGCCCACGCCGCGGACCGCGTCCACCGCCACCGAGGGAACCGCGCCGCCGGGACGCACCCCGGCCCGGGTCATCGGCGGCAGCCGCAGCGCGTCGGCGCGCCCGGCGTCGATCGCCGCGCGGAGCAGGCCGGAGGTGTGCCGGACCGCGAACGCGACCAGCGGCGGCGTGGCGTGTTCGGCGGCGAGCACGAGGTGCGCGGCGTCCTCCTGCCCGGTGTCGTCGAGCACCACGACGGCCCGCCCCGCGGCGAGCTCGCCGAGCGCGGTGGCCACCGGGTCGGCGGGCCGGGCCGGTGCCGCCGGGCCGGCGTCGGCGGTGGTGGTGGTCATGCTTCCTCCTCGCTGCGACCCGGTCCGTCCACATCGGACCGCGTACCGGAAGTGGGGGCCCGCGCCGGGCAAAGGGCCCCCCGGGGGGGGGGGGGGCCCCCCGGCGGCCCCGGCCGGCGCGGCGGCCGCGTCCGGCCCCGGGGGCGCCGGGTTACGGCGCCCCCGCCCCCCCCGGGCCCGGGGGGGCGGGG